>DASYCL010000139.1:0-4838 GCA_036500245.1 Polyangiaceae bacterium
GTGGCCTTGCCGCTGCCGCGCGTAGTCTGAAATCCGAGCACCGCGCAAGCGATGCCGAGCCCGAACATGATCGCGATGATCGCAACCAAGAAGCCTTCGTAGCGACGCACCACGAGCACGGTTTGCAAACACAAAACCAAAGTCAAAACCCCGAGCAAGAGCAGCGATCCGCCGCCGAACTTCGCCGTGGGCGGCACCACGATGGCCGCGAGATCAGCGTCTTCGTTGCTCGCGCCCGCGTTGATCTGATTCATGCCGCTTCACCCCAAGCGAGGCATGCTACTCGAATCGTGCCACGTGCCAAGTCTTCTTGCCGCGGCGAATCAAGGCGATTTCGCCGAACAGCAGCCATTCCGCGGTGATCCGCGTCTCGACGTCGACCTTCTTCGCGCTCACGCTGACGGCGTTGCTCGACAAGAGCTCGCGCGCCTCGCGCTTGCTTTTCACGACCTGGGCTTCGACCAAAAAATCGATCGCCGAGATGCCTTCGCCTTCGAGCTTCGCTTTCGGCAGCGTGATCGACGGCGCGCTCTCGAACACCTCTTCGAGCGCCTGGCGCGACAGCCCGCTGACGTTGCCGGAGAACAGCGCTTCGCTCGCGGCGCGCGCATGCTCGAGCCCCGAGTGGTCGTGCAAGAGCTCGGTCATGTGCTCGGCGAGCGCGCGCTGCGCTGCGCGCGCGCCCGGATTTTGTGCGTGTTCCGCTTCGAGCCGCGTGAGCTCTTCATGGCTCAAGAAGCTGAAGATCTTGAGATACTTCACGACGTCGCTGTCCGGCGTGTTGAGCCAGAATTGATAAAATGCGTACGGCGAAGTGCGTGATTCGTGCAGCCAAATCGCGCCGGCCTCGGTCTTACCGAATTTGCCGCCGTCCGCTTTCGTCACCAGCGGCGCAGTTAGCCCGAACGCTTCGGCTTGATGCTTGCGGCGGATCAAATCGATGCCGCCGACGACGTTGCCCCATTGATCCGAGCCGCACACTTGCAGCGTCACTTGCTGCTTTTCGTACAAGTAAAGGTAATCGTACGCTTGCAAAAGCATGTAGCTGAACTCGGTGTAGCTGATGCCTTGCTCGCGATTTTGCAGGCGATCCTTCACCGAATCCTTCTGAATCATCATGTTGATCGAGAAGTATTTGCCGATCTCGCGCAAGACTTCGAGGTAGCCGAGGCTCGTGAGCCAATCGGCGTTGTTGAGCAGCACGGCCGCGTTCGGGCCGTTGAAATCGAGCAAGCGCTCGAACGTCACGCGCTGGCCCGCCACGTTCTGGTCGATCTGCTCCAAAGACAAAAGCTGACGCTCGGCGTCCTTGCCCGACGGATCGCCGATCATGCCCGTGCCTCCGCCCATGATCACGATCGGTCGATGCCCAGCTTGCTGAAAGCGACGCAGCAGCAAAATCGGCACCAAGTTGCCGATCGTGAGCGAATCTTTGGTCGGGTCGAAGCCGCAATACACGACGCGCGGACTCGCCAGGTGCGCGCGCAACCCTTCCGGATTCGTCTGTTGATGAATGAGGCCGCGAAATGCGAGATCGTCGAGCAAGTGCATCGGGGCCGCGGAATATATCATCCGCGCGCCCAAGGTTTGATCCCGGCGAAACGAGGCTGTTTTTGGGGGTTCAGCGCGGCCGTCGCGAGCCCGCACTGGTAGCCCGCGGCGAACCGCGTCGCCCAGCCGAAAGAAAACGCGGCCCTAGAATTTTTTCGTGACCCGTGTGCACCGCGGCAAAAAGTCGTTGCCGTTCGGGGCGGCGCGAAATGGGCTCGGTCAATCTCCAGTGTCAGGGACGGGCGGACACTATGCCGGTGCGAGCGGGGCTTTTGACCCGCGAGGGAGATCCGGTGCAGCGCACTCTACTCGTGATTCCTTGTTTGGCCTTGGTCTCGGCGTTCGCCTGCGGCGGCAACGGCTCGAGCGGCGGCGGCGCGGCGCAGCCCGGTGGCGGCAATGCCACGAGTGGCAGCTCGAGCGCCGGCTCGAGCGGCGCAGCCAATTCGGGCGCGAGCTCGAGCAACAACGGCGCAGGCTCGACCGTGACCGCGGGGTCGAGCGGCGCGGGCAGCGAAACTTTGCCCCCCGTGACGCAAGGCTTCACCGGGCAAGTCTCCGGCGCGCTCGGCGGCAACAACAGTTTGTGGGGTCCCGGCGCGATCACGCTGACGGCTCCGGTCACGATTCCGGCCGGAGTTACGCTGACGATCAACCGCGGCACGCACATCACCGGCAATTTCCCGGTCACGGCCACGGGCGGCAGCTTCGAGTGCAATGGCGCGCTCAGCGATCCGGTGACGATGTTCGGCGGCTCCGTCGCGCTGAACGGCGGCAGCCATTCAATCGAATATTGCATCTTCAACTCGCAGGCCGCGACAGCGATCGACGTCAATGGCGCGACGCTCGACGCCGCGCATTTGCAGGTTCAGCGCTTCAATGCGAACGGCGTTCACGTGCATGGCGCGACGGCCAAGCTCACGCTCGACTTCGGCACACTCGGTTCGACTACCACGCTGTTCACCGGAGACAACGCGGCCAAGGAAGCCGTCGCAATCGCGATCGACGCCGACGCTGCCAACGACAAGAACTCGATCACGAACTCGGTGCTCGGCTTCCTCGACGACCTGAGCAACACCGGGCTCAAGATCCAAGGCGCATCGAACACGCAGCTCGCCTACGACAACATCAGCGGCAAAGGCAGCGCGTACATGAGTTCGGACGCGCCGGTCGCGATCCTCACGGGCGATCCGGGCATCTCGGATATCCCGAATTTGGACCATAATTTGGGCAATTATTCGCCGGATTTGGACCAGGCGAACCCGGCCGTGGTCTTCTCGCAGGAGCCCGCGCCGAACGGCGGGCGCGCGAACCTCGGCTACTACGGCGGCACCGCGCAAGCTCGCACCACGACGGTGCACGTGCTCTCCCCGAACGGATGCGAAGAGCTCAGCACTGGCGCCACGACGCAGATCACTTGGAATAGCAGCCCCAACACTGGCGCGAAGACGATCGAATTGAGCACCAACGCGGGCAGCACCTGGATGCCGCTCGCCAAGGTCGCGGCTGGGATGGACACCGGGTCGCTATCCGTGGCTCTGCCAAATACAAAAACGGATCAAGCCGAGATCCGTTTTTCGCAAGACAACGATCCGACGCACATCACCGACGCTTCCGACAACGTGTTCGCGATTGGCATGCCCAAGAACGCGACCGCGTGCAAGAACTTGCGCCCGCCGTGCACGGGCGACACCTGCAAATACTTCAAGACGATTTGCTACACCGGCTATCGCAACGGCCAAAAACCGACAGGCGATCCCAAGACCGAACCGAGCTACGCGCAAGTCCAGCAAGACCTCACGATTTTAGCCAAATATACGCACGGAATTCGCACTTACGGCTCGAACCCGCTGCTCCACGATGGCGGCGACGTGCCGCCGATCGCCGATGCGCTCGGGCTCGACCTGCACATGGGCATTTGGATCGATGATACGTACACCGACGACCAGAACATGCAAGCGATCAGCGACTCGCTCGGCATCATCGCGGCCGGTCACAAATCGATCAAGTCGGTGATCGTCGCGAACGAGTATCTCCTGCGCGTGCGCCAAAGTTTCGGTGACACCGCGAAGGCCGAGGCGCGGCTCGTCGGTTACATCAACTACGTGCGCAGCAAAGTGCCGAACAACATCGAAGTCATCATCGGCGAATCCGCTCCCGATTGGCTGACGGCCTCGAAGGCGTTGTACGACGCGGTCGACGTCGTGATGTGGCACGTGCATCCCTGGTGGCAACAAATCCCAATCGAGCAAGCCGCGCAGTTTACCGCCAGCACGCACGAACAAATCCTTGCGCGCATGAAAGAACTCGGCGTGTCCAAACCCGAGCGGCTCGGCGAAACCGGTTTTCCGTGGGGCGAGTGCAATGGCGCGGTTTGCGGCAGCGAAGCAAATCAAGCCAAATACCTGCACGATCTGAATCAGTATTCGCTGCAGAGCGGGCTCGAATATTGGTTCTTCGAAGGCTTTGACGAAGCCTGGAAAGGCGCGGAAGGCGGTGTCGGCGCGAAGTGGGGCATGTGGATGGACTCGCGCCAGCCGCATCCGGTGATCAGCAACATCGCCACCGAGATCTTGCCGCAAGAGATGTGGCCCTGAGTTTGGGCTTCGTCACTGAGTTGGATTCAGGGTCGCACTCGGTGCCGCGCTCGACGTTGATGTTGGCGGGGCGGGCACGAATGGCGGCGGCGTAACCCAGCGCAGTGGCGCGCATGGCCAAGTGTTTCCGTCTGCTGGAGTTGCCACGAGCAACACTTGTCCGGTCGTGGTCAGCGCGAGCGGTCGCTCTTGGGTCACGCCCGCGATTGCGCCCGTGTCGAGATTGACGAGCAGCGGCGAGGCGAACACGAACGGGAGCGCGACAAGGATATCCGGGAACGGCGCGAGCTCACCGGGCAGCGGCGTTTCGCGGCGCGTCTCGGCGTCGTAAAAAAAGAGCCGCCGTTCGCGGCGAATCAGCGCGCGCGCGCCGCGAATCGCGACCACACTAGCTTCGGGCTGAAGCGTGATCAGATCGCGCTTATCGGCGTCGAAGAGCACGGTGTCGGTTCCGGGATAGAGCGCGACGAGTCGCGGCGAGTCGCTCATTTCGCGGTCGAGCTCGACGCTCGACAGCTCTAGGTTCAGCGGTTTCCGCCCCTCGCGCGTGACGAGCTCGAGGCTCACGCGGCCGGTCTTTTTTTTCTGCGCGCAGCCTACGATGAACAGCTCACGCTCGGCGTCCGCCCTCAAACGAACGGCGCGCTTCGTATGTTGGATTGGGTCGGCTGGCTCGGCGCGAGCTACCGG
>DASYCL010000140.1:0-3422 GCA_036500245.1 Polyangiaceae bacterium
GACGTGCAAATCGGTCTTCGGCAACGCGCGGAAAACCTCGAACGGAACCTGCCCCGGCTTTTCTGTCTGATCGGCGCCTGCCCCGGCGGCGCCCGCTTCCAGATTCGTATGTTCCATATCAAAGCGTAGCACGCCGCATGCGCCCGACCCAGCACACGCCGGCTGCCAAGACGAGCACGCCGAGCCAGTAGGCCGGTGCAGGAATTCCGCTCGAGCCTTCACCACGCTCGGCGCGATCGAAGGCATCGCGGAAATACGTCTCCGGTTGCGCGCCGATGATTCGCTTTGCGCCGACGAAGGTCGTCGGTAAGCCCTGGAGGCCATTGTCGATCAGGATCTTCGATTCGGCGTCGATGATCTTGTCCGCCTTGCCGGACTTGATGCACGTGTCGTATGCGCGGAGGTCGAGGCCGAGCGTGGCGGCGAGCGCGCGATTCGCCTCAGACCGCAGATCTTCGGCCGCGAATAGGCGATCCGCCATTTCGTCGCCCTTGCCTTGCTCGCGAGCGCAGACTTGCGCCTCGGCAGCGCCTTGCGCGAATTCATGCATGCGCAGCGGCAAATTGAGGCGCGTGAAATTGACTTTACCGGGGTAGCTCGCGATGACTTGCTTGAGCTCGGGGTGCAAGCGTCGGCAAAATGGACACTCGTAATCCGCGAATTCGACGACGTTGATCTTGTCGGGTTCGTAGAATTTCAAAACTCCGGCTGGAATCGGCGGCGCCGGACGCAGCGACGGCCAAGCGAGCGGAGCAACGAGCGCGAGCGTGGCGAGCGCGGGCCACGCGCCCCAGCGCAAGCCGAAATCCTCGTTGGCAGTGTCGGGCTCTGCGAGGAAAAGCAGGGCGCCCGAGACGGCGGCGCAGATGGCAAGTGCATCGACCGTGACGCAAAGCGAGCAGAGGTGCTTGATCACGAATGCTTGCAAGATAAAGAGCCCAAGCGCGCAGAGGCCGCCGAGCGCGGCGAGGGGCGGTACCCAGCGCCTGAGCTCGCGCACCAAGGCAACCCCCAATAAACAAGCGAAACAAAGCATGCCGAGCGCGGGAACGGGGACGGGAAATCCCGCCAGTAGCAGATAGCCGTAACCGCTGCCGCGCACCGCGGCGCAGCCGGAATCGACACCGCAAAATGTCGGCGTCATGTTCGTGTAGTCGACGAAGAGCGCCGCGGAGACCGCGAGTGCCCAGACCGCCGCGAGCCGCACGCCGAACAAGCCAAGCGCCTTTCGCACGCCGAGGTTCTTAGCGTGATCCGCGCGAAAAGCCCAACCCTGTCGCCGAAACGGCGAAACAGCCATGGTAGAAGCGCGCCATGGCAAAGGGCGTTCCCGCGAAGGGTGAAGTCTTGCGCGTGCTCGGCGCAGCGAAGAAACCGATGCATGCGCGCGAGCTCGCGGTCGAGCTCGGCGTCGGGGGCGCGCAAGTCTCGCGGCTGATCGAGGCGCTAGACGAGCTGGTCGACCAGCGGCAGCTGAAGCGATTCGGCGGACAGCGCTATCAGTTCGTGCGGCGCGAGGCACCGCAAAGCGAGGGTTGGGAGGGCATGCTTTCGCTCAATCCGCGCGGTTTCGGGTTCGTCAACGCAGTCGGTCACGACGATGTGTACATCGCGCCCGAAGCGATCGGCGGCGCGATGCACGGCGATCGCGTGCGCATCGCCGTCGTGAGTCGTTCGTCGCGCGGTCCCGAAGGCCGCGTCGAGCAGATTGTTTCGCGACGCAACGCCCGTGTCGCGGGTGTGCTGCGCAAACGCGGCAAGAGTGTCTGGCTCGAGCCGGACGACTCCCGATTGCGCGGCCCCATCGTGCTCAGCGGCAACACCAAGCTCGGTGCGGATGGCGACGCCGCGGTCGCGGAAATCACGCGCTTTCCCGAGTTCGGTGATGAAAATCCGGAAGGCGAGCTCTTGAACGTGCTCGGCACACCCGGCGATCCGAACGTGGAAGTCGCCAAGATTTTGATCCGCGAACAAGTCAGCGAGCAGCATCCCGAAGGCGCAATCCGTGAAGCCGAAAATATGGCTGCACGGCTGTTGCCGCTCAGTCTCGCTGGTCGTGTCGACTTGCGAGCCGTGCCGCTGCCGACGATCGATCCGGAGGATGCGCGCGACCACGACGACGCGGTCTGGGTCGAAAAACAAGGCGACGGCTTTCGCGCCTGGATCGCCATCGCCGATGTGAGCGAATATGTGCAGCCGGGCAGCGAGCTCGACAAGGAGGCGCTGCGGCGCGGCTGCACCATCTATTTGCCGGACCGTGCGATCCCCATGTTGCCCGCGGCGTTGGCGGCGGATCTGTGCTCGCTCTTGCCTGAGAAGGATCGACTTTGTCTGTGCGTGATCGCGGACTTGGATCGCGATGGTCGCGTGAAGGAGTTTCAGATCGTCGAGGGCGTGATGCGTTCGGCGGCGATGCTCACTTACGGTGGCGTGGCGCGCACGCTCGGATTCAGCGAAATTCCGCCGAAAAGCCCACCGGCGGAGGCTTTCAAGAAGGAGCTCCGCGTGATGGAAGAGCTGACGCGGAAACTGCGCAAGGCGCGCATGGCGCGCGGTTCATTGGATTTGGATTTGCCGGAACCGAAGCTCACGCTCGATCCGATCACGAAGGCGCCGATCGACGTGACGCGTCGGACGCAAGATCCCGGCATCAAGCGTGCGTACAATATGATCGAGGAATTGATGCTGCTCGCGAACGAGCTCGTCGCAGCTTGGCTCGGTCAGAAAAAATCGCCGACGATCTATCGCATTCATGCCAAGCCCGATCAGACCAAGCTCGCGCGACTCGGTCTGGTCGCGGACAAGCTTGGCGTCGAGTTCAACGCGGACGAGATGAGTGTGCCCGCTGGCGTCGCTAAGTTCTTACAGCGGGTTTCGACCCACGCGCGCAAGCAAGTGCTCGAAATGCTGCTCTTGCGCTCGCTGAAACAAGCCGCGTACGACATCAAGAATGTCGGGCATTTTGGGCTGGCTTCGCCGGAATACCTGCATTTTACTTCGCCGATCCGGCGTTATCCGGACGTGCAAGTTCACCGCGCCGTGAAGCACCTCTTGCGCGGTGGCAAACCGAATAGCAGCGAAGCCGCGCTCGAAGCGTTAGCGCAAAGCGCGACGGCGGCGAGCACGCGCGAACGGGCCGCGATGGACGTGGAGCGCGAAGTGGTCGACTTGTATCGCGCACTCTTGATGCGCGATCACATCGGTGAGACGTGCGAAGGGACGATCACCGCGCTCGTCGGTAGCGGCGCGTACGTCACGCTCGACGCGCCGTTCGTCGATGTCTTGATTCGCTACGAGAGCATGGGGCCGGATCAGTATCAGCTCGCAGAGGACGAGCTCAGTGTCGTCGGCGCGCGTTCGGGCGATACGCTTGCACTCGGCGATCGCGTGGTCGTGATCATCGAAGATGTCGCGATCCTAAG
>DASYCL010000141.1:0-11273 GCA_036500245.1 Polyangiaceae bacterium
GCTAGTGATTTTCCCGATCCTGCCGGGTGACAGCTTGCTCTTCGCCGTCGGCGCGCTGTGTGCGAACGGCACGCTCGAGCTCGGCGTGGTGATCCCGGCGCTGTGCATCGCGGCGGTGATCGGAGACGCCGTGAATTACTCCGTCGGGCGCGCGGTCGGGCCGAAGGTGTTCACGAGTCAAACCTCGAAGCTTTTGAACCGCGAACACCTGTTGCGAACACAAGCCTTCTACGAAAAGTATGGCGGCAAGACGATTATCATCGCGCGCTTCGTGCCGATCGTGCGCACGTTCGCGCCGTTCGTCGCGGGCATCGGCAAGATGCAATACCGGCGCTTCCTCTCGTTCAATGTGGTCGGAGCCATCGCCTGGGTCATCATCGCCACTGGCGCGGGCTATCTCCTCGGCGGCATCGAGTTCGTGCACAAGCATTTCGAGGTCGTCGTACTCGGCGTGGTCGCGATCAGCATTTTGCCGGCGGTGATCGAGTTCATGAAAGAACGCGGTAAGCCGCAAAGCGAAGGCGCCGCGAGCTGACACGTCGCTGAGGAGCACCCCCAAAAAAGAAAAGGCCGGTCAAAGAGACCGGCCTTTTTTCCTTCTGGCGCAGAAGAGCGAGCGTTCAACCGCTGCGATTTTCCGGCAGGTGTTTCGGCTCTTCCGGAGGCTTGGCGGCAGTCGGCGGCTGTTCCGGATCCTCGTTCAGGCCTTTCTTGAACGAGCGAATGCCTTCACCGAGCCCCTTGCCGACGCCCGCGAGACGGTTCGGGCCGAACAAGAGCAGGACGATGATTAAAACGATGACCCAGTGGACGGGGCTAAAAGATCCCATGGCTTTACTCGGTTCTTAGTGCGCTCTCGACGCCGGAACGAGTCACTACAATAGCACTAGGGCCAAGGCAAGCCAGCAGGCCGCGCGGAAAAGACCGCGTTTTCATAAGCGAAAGATCAATTCGCGCTCGGCTTCGGGTGCTTCGAGGCTGACCGTGGCGGAATAGGTCTTGGGCCCGACGCGCGCGCCAAACGCGACGACAATGGGCGGGTTTTCGCCGCCCAGCGCTTCGAGTCGAATGCGCGCGCGGTACTCGCCGCGCGGCGGATCGCCTTCAGCGAGGTAGACGTTTTCGTAGTTCTGGCCGCGGCACTCGTTGTTGCGCCCCGGGCAATCGCGCTCTTTGACGAGGCCGCTCCGCGCCGGGCGCCCGACTTCGACGAGCTCGCCGCTCGGATCGAACACGCGCAAATCGACGTCCGCGTGCGGCTCTTCCCAGGCAATCACGAACTGGACGAGCCCAGTGTGCAGGCCGCAGCCTTCGTCGATGATGCCGTTACAGTTGTCGTCGGTCGCGTTGAAACAGAGCTCGGGACCGGTCGGAGTGCAGGCTTTTTGCGCGAGCGACGCGGGCACGCTGCCGAGCAAAGTCGGTCCCGCGCCGGCGTTCGCGTTCGGTGCACTCGCCGGGCGCCCACACGCGCCAAGCGCAATCGCGATTGCACTCAGCGCCCTCAATCTGCACGTCCGGCTCGGACGAAGCTTCACTTCTTCTGATCTTCGGGAATGTTCACGCCGGTCACGACCTTCGGGTTCATCAGCTCGAAGTAGGCGTTGCGCGCGAGCTCTCCCGCGGGTCCGCTCTCGTCGCGCAGCGCGAGCAAGACGCCTTGTTCGGACATGAACTTGAGCGCGCGAATGGCGCCAGCGCGCTTCGTTGCGTCGTCACCCTTGGCCATTTGGTAGAGCCGGTAGCGCAAGACGACGCGCGTGAACGAGTGCGGGCCGTTGTCGAACGCGAGGTTGTCGAATTGCTTCATGAGCAGCACGCGCGCCCACTCTTGTTGCGTTTGACGAATTTCGAGCTTGCTGATCGCCTCCGCGTTATCGACGTACTTGAACAAGAGGCCCGACTCGAGATCCTCTTGCGACCAGTAACCGAAGCTTCGGTACCAGAGATCGCCGAGCTCATCGAGCGCTTCTTTGCGCTTGTTCGCGTAGAGCGCGACGGCGCGCGTCGCGGTTTCCGGCGTGCCGCCGAGGATCAACGCGAGCGCCGCGTCGTTCATCATCGCTTCGTCGTTCATCAGCTGGAAGAGTTGCGCTTCGACGGTCGCGTCGAAGCCGCCCTTGGCGATTGCGCGCGCGACTTGGTGTCGTGTTTCGACGGCGGCCTCGGGCGTCATCAACGAGATCAATGCCGGCGCGGTACCGGGCACCGGGCGCTGAATCAACGCCTCGAGCAGGCAGGCGCGACGGACTTCGTCGGGCTTCTCGTTGCCTTTGTATTGCGCGATCTTTTGCGCAATTTCGAGGAAATCTTCCTTTTCCGCAACCCACGCCAGCGCAGCGCAAGCGCTGAAGCGCGACTGTTCGTTGTTCTTCGGCTCCTCGATGTAATCGAGCAGCGGCTTGAACGCTCTGCGATCACGCCACTCGGACAAGCCGTCCGCGGCGCCCACGCCGATCGCGCGAAGCGCCATGCCGAGGATGGCAACCCCACCCTGCATCAAGCCGTCCATGGTCACGTCTTCGTCTTTCGGACGGCGCGTGAGATCCTTGTTCAAGACGTCCCACGACGGCTGATCTTTGAGCCAACCGACGTAGCGCAGCGCGCTTTGCGCGACGACCCACTCTTCCGGCATCGGCGGCTGCTGGCCTTCTTTCGGCAGCGGCTGGTTCGGGTTCGCCCATTTGCGGAACGCGGCGATGTCTTTGGTCGAACCCATCGCGGCGAGCGCGCGGAGACCGTTCGCGTGCGGCGACGGCATTTCGTGAATCCAGAAGATCACGCCGTCTTCGGCTTGCTCAGCGATCTGCTGCTGCTTCTCGGGATGAAGCACGGCAAGATCGGCGATCATGCGCGCGGACACGACGCGCTCGTTGTCATCACGCTTGAGCATCATTTCCCAATCGTTCTGATCGGAATAAAGCTTCAAAGGATCCATGCGCAAGCGCTTGGCTAGCGTCGGAATGCCGCGAATATCGCCGATTTGTGCGAGCGCAATCGCTGCACGCGTTTGAAAGTGCATGTGCGGCTTGCTCTCGAGATACGCGTACAAGGCGTTGCCGCCGCGCGGATCGTTGAGCTTGTCGATCATGTCGAAGATTTGCTTCTTCTGATAGTAAGAGAGCGACTGATCGTCCGTCTGCACGGCGTTCAGCGCGAGCACCAAGCCGTCCGTGCCGATGCCGTCGCGGAGCGCTTCCAAGAACTTGTTGCGGCTGTCCTTGTCCGCATTCTTCAGCGCGGCCACGAGCGGTTCGCGCGCGCGCGGTTCGCCGATTTTGCCGAGGCCCGGCGCTGCTTGGCGCGAGACTTCGGGATCTTTGTCTTGGACCAGCTTGATCAGCGTGTCCGTCCACTTGGGCTCGGCATTCTGCGACAAGATCGTGGCCACGAGCTGGCGCACCGCGGGGCTGTCGTCCCCGGCCATGCTCGCGAGTTTGTCGAGGCTCACGAGCTGCACGATGCGATCCGGATCGAACGCGACGCCGCCGCCGAGGCGCTGCACCTTGGACAAGCTGCCCGCGCGATAGAGCGTCATGATGTCGTCGAACGCGCGCGGCTCGCCGAGCACGACCAAGGCCCAGGCAATTTGCGGCTTCGCGCCGGGACCGGCTTTCTTCAAAGCAGCGAGCAAAGCATCCTTCGCCGCTTCGCCCATCGGACGGCCGTATTCGGCAAGCGCCAGCGCGGCCATGCCTTGCAGCGGTTCGGAAGGCACCGCGAGCGCGTCGATCGCGAGCTGCACGCCAGCGGGATCCTTGGCCCACGCGAGTTGCTTCAAAGCCTCGGCGCGAACCTCTTCACTCTTGTCGCTCGCCGCCCACTCGCGCCACTTCGGCAGCTGATCCTGCTTCGGCAAAACGAAGATCGCTTTCTTCGTTTCTTCACCTTGTTCGATCGTGAGCTTCTCGGCATCCTGATGTCCGCTGAGGATCGCGTAGGCAGCGACGCCCGCGCCGGCGAGACCAAGCAAGATCAAGATGACCGCGACCGGCCCCAGGCGACCCTTCTTGAAATCGCCTCCGCCCGAATCGAACCCCGCTGGAATGCCGCCGCCGGTCGGCAAGCCTCCGGGAATATCGTCGTCGGGCGGCCACTTGGCGAGATGCACCACCGGCACGGGCGGGCGCTTGGAAGCCGGGGACATCTCGGGCAAATTCGAATCGGGCATGGATCCTCCCGCAAAGAGCGGAGCTAACGAGCGCGCACGGTCAATCACTCGATCAGCCGAGTTCGAGCTCGCGGCGAACTTAGCCCAAGCGCAAAAAACAGGGGAGAGTTCCCGTCACCGTTCGCGCACAGCTGGTTCGAATTTCACTGGAAACTTCTCTTTCGGCTTCGATTTGAGTGACGTGGCGGGCAGTTTTCAATGAGCGAACGCGCGACTCAAACAGAAGTTCCTTCGTGGCGGCGCCCCGTCGCGATCACCGCGCTGACGACGTGCGTCGTCGCGCTGCTCGCTCGCTTGCCGGACAGCATCTCGGCGACTGCGGTCGGTTTCGGCTTTCTGGCCGCAACTTATTGGCTCGTGCTCCGGAGCGACGACACCGAACGCATTGCGCGCTACGGCCTGTCGTTCGCCGGCGTGTTCGATCCCGAACCGCTGTCGATCCGGCGCATTGCGCGCGACTCGGCAAGCGCAGTCGGTTGGGCGCTCGCGCTCGCCGCGATCTGCTTGCCACCGTTTTGGTTCGGCTTCGTTTGGTGGTGGCGGATCAAAGTGCCGTTTCATCCAGCGCGGGTGAGCTCGCTCGGCAATGATTTTTTGGGGCAGCTCTTGGTCATCGCGTTACCCGAAGAAGCGTTCTATCGCGGCTACCTGCAAACCGCGCTCGACGAAGTTTGGAAGCCGCGCTTTCGCGTGCTCGGCGCAGCTCTCGGACCTGGGCTCTTGCTGTCGAGCGCGCTCTTCGCCGCAGGTCACTTGTGCACCGAGTTCAATGCCGCTCGTCTCGCGGTTTTTTTTCCGTCGCTCGTGTTCGGCTGGCTACGCGCGCGGACCCGCGGCGTCGGTGCAGGCATCGTATTCCACGCTTTGTGTAACCTCTTTGCTTCGTATCTCGGCCAGAGTTACGGTTTCGCGCGGTGAAGCCCTCGTATCTTTTGGATCACTTAGTCGAGCTCGCGCTGAGCGAAGATTTGTCGGGCGGCGATCTCACCACTGAAGCCACGGTCTCGGCCGAGGACCGCGCGATCGCGCGCGCGGTCGCGCACTCGCCACTCGTCGTGTGCGGCGGAGACGTGTTTGCGCGCGTGTTTTACCGCGTCGATCCGGGCGTGCGCGTGGAGCGCGCCAGCGCCGACGGCGCGCGCGCCAAAGCGGGAGACGTGCTCTGGATCGTCGAGGGTTCGACGCGCTCGCTCTTGATGGCCGAACGCACCGCGTTGAACTTTGCGCAGCGCCTGAGTGGCACCGCGACCTTGACCCGCAAATTCGTCGACGCAGTGCCGGAAGGCTCGATCACACGCATCGTCGATACGCGTAAAACCACGCCCGGCATGCGCTTCCTCGAGCGCTACGCCGTGCGCACCGGCGGCGGCCACAATCATCGGGACAACTTGGGCTCCGCGATCTTGATCAAAGACAATCACATCGTCGCCGCGGGCGGCGTGCGACAAGCGGTCGAGCTCGCGCTCAAGCACGCGCCGCACTCGAGCCGGATCGAGATCGAAGTCGAATCGCTCGAGATGCTCGACGAAGCGCTCGAAGCCGGCGCCGATGTGGTGATGCTCGACAACTTCGACGCGAACGAGATCGCCGTCGCGGTCGAACGCGCGCACGGTCGCGCGCTGATCGAGGTGTCGGGCGGCATCGCGCTCGAGCGCATCCCCGCGCTGGCTCGCGCGGGCGTCGATATCGTGAGCGTCGGCGCATTGACGCACTCGGCGCCCGCCGCCGACATCGGGCTCGACATCGAGAAAATCTGATGGCCTTCGACGCGCAGCGCTTTCGTGCCCTGTCGCGTGAACGAAAACCTGCGCTCGGTCGCCCGCTGATGTACCAACCGGTGACCGGCTCGACCAACGACGACGCGCTACTCGCCGCGCGCTCCAGAGCGCCGCACGGCTCCGTGTTCCTCGCAGACGAGCAAACCAAGGGCCGCGGCCGGCGCGGTCACGCTTGGTTTGCTGCGCCCGGCGAAAGCCTACTCTTCTCCGTATTGCTCAAGCCCGAGCTCGAGCTCGCGCAGACGAGCGCGCTCACGCTCGCCATCGGCCTCGCGCTGCGCGACGCGATCGCGCCGCACATCACGCTCTCGCCCGAGCTCAAGTGGCCGAACGACTTGCTGGTCTCCGGCAAAAAGCTCGCGGGTGTGCTGGTCGAATCACAGCTGCAGGGCGAGCGCTTGCAAGCCGTCGTGGTGGGCGTGGGGTTGAACGTGGCAACGCGTGAGTTTCCGCCCGAAATCGCGGGAATCGCGACGTCGCTTGCGCTGCTTGGCGCGGCGCAACTCGAGCGCGAAGCGCTGCTCTTCGAGTTGCTCGACGCGATGGCGAACCGCATCGCAGCCTACCAGCGACACGGCGTTCCCGGCCTGCTCGAAGAACTCAACGCGGTAGATGCCCTGCGCGGCAAGCGCGTCCGTGTGGAGGACGTGTGCGGCATCGGGCGGGGGCTCGACGAACAGGGGCGGCTCTTGCTCGAGGACGACGCGGGGAAAGTCCAAGCCGTGCTGTCGGGCACGGTCGAGCTCGTCTGATCGGTGCGCTCCGCGACGCACAGGAGCACCCCCAAAATCAAAAACGCTGCGCGGTGTTAGCGCGCGTCGAGCGCTGCACCTGGTTCTCGACGAAGGCGCGCTCTTGACCGTGTGAGCGCGAGCGCGCATATTGTTCCGAGGTTCATCGTGAATTTCGATCGTTTTGCACTGAGCATGATGTCGATGCGGAGCTCTTCGAGCTTGCGTGGCGCGATCATGCGTTCGCTGTGCTGACCGGTTTCAATCGATAACTTCAGTCGATAACCCAGAGCGCGAACGGGCCGCCCGCGAGGTGGTGCGTTGTCGTTTTGTGCGCACGACGGCCACTTCGAGGCGGCGCGGAATCCGCGTGTTTTTAAGCCAATTCGAAAGGACTTGCCGCCGTGACTCAAAACTATTTTCTCACTTCCGCGATTCCGTACGTCAATGCTGAGCCGCACCTCGGCCACGCGCTCGAGCTCGTGCAAAGCGACGCGCTTGCACGCTACGAACGTGCACGACGTGGCGCAGTGTGGTTCACGAGCGGCACCGACGACAACAGTTTGAAAAACGTGCGCGCCGCAACACGCGCGAACCTCACGCCAAGTGAGCTCGTCGCAAAACACGGCGCCGAATTTCGTCGACTCGCGAGCGTGCTCGATGTATCGCACGACGACTTCATTCACACCGCGAGCGACGCTCGACATGTTCCCGCGGTGCACGAGCTCTGGCGCCGCTGCGCGGATGCGGGCGACATCTACCGCAAGGCGTATCGCGGATTTTATTGCGTCGGCTGCGAGCAGTTCTTGCGCGAGAGCGAAATCGTCGCGGGCGGCTGCGCGGTGCACCCCGAGCCACTCGAAGTGCTCGACGAAGAAAATTGGTTCTTTCGCTTATCGCGTTACGAGGAGCCGATTTTGGACGCAATCGCGCGCGATCGCCCGCAAATCCTGCCGCTCGAGCGCAAAAACGAAATCTGCCGTTTCATCGAGGCGGGGCTCGAGGACTTCAGTATTTCACGGAGCCGCGCGCGCGCCAAAGGTTGGGGCATCGCCGTGCCTGGCGACGACACGCAGGTGATCTACGTCTGGTTCGATGCGCTCGCGAACTATCTCTCGGTGCTCGGCTTTCCACACGGCGATGGCTTCACTCGACATTGGCAAAATGAGGGCGAGCGGGTGCATCTGATTGGAAAAGACATCCTGCGTTTTCATGCTGCGTACTGGCCGGGGATTTTGCTGAGCGCAGGGCTCGCACTACCTACTTCGATTCGCGTGCATGGCTTCATCACGAGTAACGGAAAGAAGCTCGGCAAATCGCTCGGCAATGCAGTCGACCCATTCGCGCTGGTCGCGCGTTACGGCGTCGACGCCGTGCGCTACTATTTGCTCGCGCACCTGCACACGACCAAAGACAGCGATTTTCGCGAAGACTTGCTGCGCGCGGCGTACAACGCGGAACTCGCCGGAAAATTGGGCAATTTACTGCAACGAGTGTGTGCGTTGTGTGTGCAAAATCAAGTCGACCCGGGCGCGAGCGAAACTCTAGCGGAGCTCGATCCGGCGCTGCGGATCGTAGCGAGCGAGACTCGAGCACGCATTCGCAACGCGATCGACGCATTCGAATTGCACGAAGCGCTGCGCGCGATCTTCGATTTGGTCAACGCCGCGAACCGCTACACGGACGCCAACGCGCCGTGGCATTGGGCGAAACGGCGGCACGACGCGAGCACGGAAGCCGAACGCTTCGCTGCCAACGAAGCGCTGCGACGAATCCTCGCTAGCTTGGTGCAAGCGTTGCTCCTCACGGCAGATTTGCTCGAGCCGTTCCTACCGAGCACGGCGCGAGCCGTGCGAATTCGGCTCGTGCCGCGACCCGCGCTCGGCGCGCCGCTCTTTCCGGCGCTTCAGCCGCGGTAGCTTGGCGCTCATTGTGTTCCCTTCCCGCCGTCACTGGGCGCCGTGAGCGAGGGCGCGGGCTTGCTCTGACCGACCGAGGATTCTCGACTCGCGGGCAGCGCGAATACGTCGCTGAGACTGTATGCAGCAATGCTCACGATCGCGCCGAACATTGCCCCAATCGCGAGCCATTTGACGACCAAGCCCAACGCCGATGAGCGTGCCGCGATGGGCGCAGAGTTCGGCACCGATGCCGAAGCCTCGCTCGCGATCGCTTCCTGGTTCAGCGCTAGCTCGGTCTGCGCTGTTGCGGGCACCGGCACGTCGGGCACGTGGAGCGAGATCGTCGCGGCTCGAGCCGCCGCCAACGTACGTTCCACCGCGGCGGCCCTCGGTGCCTCCGCGCGCGCCGCTTCAATTAGCCTTCGCGCGAGTTCGCCGCCGCTATCTTCGGCCAGGCGCGGCAGTTCACTCATCGGCCGCCCCGGCTGGAGCAGACGCTTCCAAATGCTTCGTCAGCTCGCTGAATTCGTCACGTGCGCGACTCAAGCGCGCGTTGACCGCATCGAGCGGAACACCGACGACTTGGGCAATCTCCGGTGTGCTGAGCTGCTCGATCTCGAACAACACGAATACGACGCGAAGCTCGAATGGCAGTTGTTGGAGCAAAGCATCGAGCAGCGCGCACGCGTGCCGCGCCTCGGACGAATCGGCCAGCGACGACGCGAGTGGGCCCACGACGGCAGCGCTTTCGCTCGTCCGCCGTGAACGCGCGGCGACGTGCAGCGCAGTGCCGATCAAAAATGCGCGCTCGTTCCCGAGGCGAATGTCCGGCAGCCGTCGCGCGACCGCGATGAATACCTGTTCGGCCGCGCCGTCGGCGTCGTCTTCCGTCACGCCGACGCGCCGCAACAAACGCCAGACGAAAGCGAACTCCCGCTCGATCAGCTGCTCGAGGCGCGACTCGACGGGATCGGCGGGCGGTGCTTCGGCATGCGACAGCGGCTTCGCCACGATCGACGAAGTTACCACCTTCCGAGTGGCTCGAAAACTCAGGCCGCTACAGCGACCTCGACTGGCTCCGCCAGCGCCTCGGCGAGCAAGCGCCGTCCGCGAAATAGCCGGCTCATCACCGTCCCCACGGGCACGGAGAGTTCGGTCGCAGCATCTTTGTAACTGCGCTCTTCCAAATCCACCAGGCGCACGACGGCTGAAAACTGCGTCGGTAGCGCATCGAGCGCGCGCGACACCGGTCGGAGCAACGATTGACGCACCGGCAGCGCATCGGGATTCGTCCACGCGCATGGATCACTCGCGAGCGCACCGAGCGCGCGCCGTTCGCGGCTCGTCTTGCGGCAGCGCGTGATGAACACACTGAACAAGATCTGTTGTAACCAGCCGCGCAGGTTCGTGCCTCGTTCGTAACCCGATTCGAAGCACAGCGCGCGCAGCACCGTGTCTTGCACGAGGTCACTCGCGTCACTTTGCTTTTTGCAAAGTGAAAGCGCGCGCGCGTTGAGCACGGGCAAGAGCTCGGGCAATCTCGAGCGCAGCTCGTCGGTGAACGCGGGCGCTGCATCCGAGGGTCGATCGTTAAGTCGCGGCTCTGACATCGTAGCCTCCACGAGCAGCGCTTATCGCAAGCCGCGTGCCAACCGAAAATCCGAGTATTTATCGGCATTTTTGCGATTTCACGCGGTCCTCAGCCCGCAGCTCGCGTGTCAAAGTGGCATCAGCCTGAATCGGCCTGTCAGCGCGGCAAAGCGACGATTTCTGATTACGCGCGCAACGAGCCGAGCGCCAGCGGCACTTCGTCGGCAATTTCATGAGCGAGTACGCCGCGATCGATGCCACTGACGGCGCGGCGTTCACCGGCAATACCGTGCACGAATGCCGCCGCATACGCAGCGCGTCGTGGATCGAGCTGGGTACCGAACGCTGCCAGAATGCCAGTCAGCACGTCGCCCGAGCCACCCGTCGCGAGCACGCCGGAACCGGTCGGATTGATCGCGACACGCTCTTCGGGTGCGCCGACGAGCGTGCGGTGACCTTTGAGCAATACGACCGCACCGGTGAGCGCGACGGCGCGCGCGACCGCACCAAAGCGATCCGCTTCGACGCTTTCCGCGGAGCCACCGATGATGCGCGCCATCTCGCCCGAATGCGGCGTGAGCACGATTTCCCCGGGCGCGCCGCGCAGCGCCTCGGCACGGCCGGCAAAGTGCGTGATCGCATCCGCGTCGATGACTTTCGTCTTTTTTACGCGCAAAGCGACGTGTTCGACGATTTTGCGCGCGGTTTCGTCCAAGCTAAGGCCCGGACCGAGCGCAATCGCGTCCGCGCGTTCCAGCAATTGGTCCAGCGAGTCTTCGATTTTTTCTGGGTGGATCCGCGCGGTCATCACTTCGAGCACGCGTTGATCGAAGAGCGCGGCAGTGTCCGGTAGCGCGGCGAGCGTAACGAGCCCGGCTCCGGCGCGCAGCGCGCCCCGCGCGACGAGCAACGCCGCGCCGATGTGGCCGGGCGAGCCCGCGATCACCGTAACGCGACCGGCCGAGCCTTTGTGCGTGATCACACTGCGCGGTGCGATCGCGCTCTCTACGTCGCCCGCTTCGACGATTTCCGCGCCGTAACCGATTTGCGTCAGTGCAGTGTCCGGCACGCCAATGTCCACGGTGTGCACTTTGCCCGCATG
>DASYCL010000142.1:0-8103 GCA_036500245.1 Polyangiaceae bacterium
GAATCGAGCTCGAAAATGCACGCAAGATGCGCTTCGTGTCGTTTTCGCGAAACGCCTGAGTCGGTGCGCAGGCTCTCTTCGTGCAGCTCGCCGAGCGTGTGCGTGAGTTGGTAATTCGGTGTTGGAGGGTTTGACGTACAAAAGCGCGACTGATACATCATCGAACCAATGAGTGGGACCAAGTCGCGGTTGGATCGCGTGTGGTGGGATTCGAAGCGGAGCGCTTGCGCGAGCTTGTATTTGGCGCTCGGTTTCGTCGCTGCTTGCGGCGGCAATGGCGCAAATTCGAGCAGCAGCACGCCGATGAACAGCGCGGGCGCAGGAATGAATGGAGGAGCCGGCTCGGGAAATATCGCGCCGGCACACGTCGTCGGTAACTGTGACGGCCTTGGCGCGGTCGATCAGTTCGAAGAGATCACGCCGCCCGGCGTCAACTTGAGCGGCAACGGCATCGTGCACGTGATGCTCGATCCCGTGCACTCCGGCGTCATCTATTGCGGTACGGACGAGAACGGCTTGTTCAAGTCCACGGATTGCGGCTCCACTTGGGCCAAAATGAATACCGGCACCAACGGCGCCCTGCTCGACAGCGGCATTCTGTGGGTGATGGCGATTGACTACACGAATCCCGATGTCCTTTATGCCGGTAGTCTCTACGGAACCGACAAAAGCTTGCTGCGGTCGCTCGATGGCGGCATCGATTGGGATTCGATGTTTCCGGCCGGGAGTTTGGTCGCGAATACGGTGCAGTACAATTTCTTCCAAAGCCTCGATCTCGATCCGACCGATCACCAGCACTTGGTCGTGAGTTTCCACGCGGACTGTCTGTCGGGCGGCTTTGGCCCCGAGTGTCTCGCTCAAACCAAGGATGGCGGCGCGACTTGGACGTTGTTCAAGGGACCGCTGAGCGGGTGGCAAGAAGCTTCGGGTCCCTATGTGCTGAACAGCACGACCTGGCTACTTTCGACGCCACAGAGCGGCCTGTTCTACACGGCCGACAGCGGCGGGACTTGGGAGAACGTCGGACCGGGTACCAATCTCTCGTTCTACAAGGCCGCGGACGATAGCTACTACGCCGCGAGCGACTACGGCGTCTTGCACAGTCCGGACGCGCACGTGTGGACCAAAATCGATGCATCTCCAACCAGCAACGGCTTGGTCGGAGACGGCGTGCGGCTATTCACGAGCAAGCGAGACGCGGACACCGATCAGCAACCGTACTTCACCGCTCCCGAGTCGGACAGCACGACGTGGACGCCGTATGCATCGCCGAAATTGGCGCACGGCGGTCACTATCTGCGCTTCGATGCCGATCATCATCTGATGTATTCCGCGAACACGACATCTGGACTCTGGCGTGTAGTTACCCGTTAATTTACTCAGATCGTGGGGCAATCAGATGGGGTCTTGGTTTGCTGCGGCGATTATTTTTGTTTTGGCGGCGCTCCTGCACTACCGCGTGCACTCGCTGCGAGTGAAGATCTACGCGCTCTTGGCGCTGGGTTTTGCCGTGCGCGTGTTCGTCGCGCTGCAAAGCCCGCTCGCGCTGCAATCCTGGCCGCTGAACGACGATTCGCACTACTACTTCACGATCGCACGCCACCTCGCGCACGGTGACGGACTCAAGCACGATAGCTTTCATGTCACGACCGGCTTTCAGCCGCTCTTTCTGTGCCTGATCACGCCGCTCTTCGCGTTGATTCAAGACAAACTATTGGCCATCAACGCCGTGCTCTTGATGCAGGCGGCAATCGGATGCTGTGCCGGAGCGTTGCTCTACCGCGTCGCCTCACTGATCACGACGCGCCAATTCGCTTTGCTCGCGCTCGGCATCTGGGCGACTTCGCCCGTGATCTTGAACGCGGATCTGAATGGGCTCGAGACGTGCACATCCTCCTGCCTGCTGCTGGCGACGAGCTACATCTATGCGCTCGACTTCGTAATCCCGGCAGGAGCGCCGGGGCGGTGGGCATTCGTGCGCCTCGGATTCCTGTGTGGTTTGTCCTTTCTGGCTCGAGTCGATCTCGGACTCTTGATCCCGGTCTTGTCGGCGGACATTGGTTTGCGACTGTTTCGACGCCTTTCGCGCCGGGAATTGATTTCGCGCCTGGCTCTGTTCAATGCCACCGCCTCGGTCGTGATCAGCCCCTGGCTGGTGTTCAACTGGGTCACGATCGGCAGCGTTCTACCGAGTGGCGGGCAAGCCGTGCGTTTCCTGGCTCAGGCCTATGGTTATCGTTACCTGCGTGGATCGGGTCCGGCGTTCGAGATCGGACATCCGCCGTTTGCGTATTACCTGCTGACGACGCGCGTCGCGGCGCGCGAAGCACTGGCGATGCTGCACGGCACGGTGCCGCTCTGGATTGGAGCATTGTGTCTCGGCTACGCCGCGTTCGTCGCCCCACGAGAGTGGTGGCGCGCGCAGCAGCGGCTGCGGTTCTTCTTCGTCTTCTTGGGTCTGCTGTTCTGCGCCTACGCTTGGTACATTTTCGGTCAGTGGTTCTTGCGGCGCTATTTCATGCCGATTGCGGCCGGGTACGTGCTGTTGCTCGTCTCCGCGGCGGAACAAGTGGCGACTCATGTTCGCCGCCGCGCGCCGATACTGCGTCACGGATTATTGGTCATTGCACTGTCCACGCTGACCGTGTCTTTGGCGCGCTCATTCGCGGACGTGCGGCAAGCGATCCACAGTCCTCCGTCCGGGTATTACGACGCTGCGCTTTGGGTCAATGGGCACACGCCTCAGGGCTCACTGATTGGAGCATTCCAAACCGGCATCGTCGGTTACTACTTGGACCGACCGTTTTACGGCTTGGACGGCAAGATCAACGTGGACGCGCTCCGCGCCATGAAAGCGCAGCAGATCGATCTCTACGTGGAACGAGAAAAAATCGACTACTTGATGGATTGGCCTTGGATTTTGGACGATCTTTTCAAGCGACGCGCACGAGATCCGTCCTTTCTCGAGCGAAGGCCGCGCGTGGCGCACGGCTTCTACGATGTCTATGACCTGAGCGCGCCGCCGACGCAGAGCATCGCCAGTCATTGAGTCGCGACAGCGCCTATTCCGTCGGCTTTTTCAGCGGCGCAGTCACCGGCTCAGCCTTTCGCTTCCGTCCGTTCCGCGCTACACCGCCGCGCATGGACACGAGCAGCTACGACGTCATCGTCATCGGTGGCGGCCCCGCAGGAGCCGCGGTTGCCACGCGGCTCGCACAAACCAAACGCCGCGTGCTCTTGCTCGAGCAAGAGCGCTTCCCGCGCTTCCACATCGGCGAGTCGATGCTGCCCTGTTCGCTCCCGTTTTTGGAGCAACTCGGCGCCATGCCGCGAGTGAACGCTGCCGAGTTCTTGCCGAAATATGCGGCCGAGTTCGTGACCGCGGACGGCTCGCTCAAGCGTCGCTACGCGTTTGCCGAAGGGCTCGTGCAAGGTCCAGGCTCCGCGTTCGAAGTCGACCGCGCGGACTTCGACGCGATCTTGCTCGACAACGCCGCTGAGCACGGCGTCGAAGTGCGGCAAGGCGTCCAGGTGGTTCGCTTCGAGCTCGATCGCGCGCGCGGCGTCGATGTGGTCGCGCGCGCCGAAGACGGCAGTGAAAGCACGATTCACGCGGAGATGCTGATCGATGCGAGCGGACAGAGTTCGCTGCTCTCGGGTCGCCTCGGTTTGCGCGAGATGGATCGCGAGCTGAAAAACTACGCCGTGTTTTCGCACTACGAGGGCGCCGCGCGTTACGAAGGCAAGGAAGAAGGCGACATCAGTGTCGTGCTCATCCCCGAGGGTTGGTGGTGGGTGATCCCGCTGAAGAACGATCGCACGAGCGTGGGGCTCGTCGCGCCTTCGCGCACGCTTCGCGGGCAGAAGCCGGACCAAGCCTTCTTCGAGCAGCAAATCGCGGAGACGCCGTTCGTGCGTGAGCGGCTCGCGAATGCCAAGCGCGTCGCGCCGGTGCGTAGCGTTTCGGACTATTCGTACACCAGCCGTCGAGTCGCGGGCGATCGCTTCCTCATGGTGGGGGACGCTGCGGCGTTCATCGATCCCGTGTTCTCGACGGGTGTGTATTTGGGGTTGGTGGGTGCCTTTCGCGCCGCGGAAGCCGTGGACGCGGCACTTCGGGCGCGGAATTTCGAGCGCTCGCAGTTCCTCGCGTACGAACGCTATGTGCTCAAAAGCGTCGCGACGTACCGCCGCTTCGTCAAAGGCTTCTATACGCCCGCGTTCGTGGACGTGCTGATGTCGCCGAGCGATTGGCTCGAGCTCCGCGCCGCGATCACCTCGTTGCTCGCCGGCTATGGCGTCGATCACTTCGAAGTGAATTGGCGCGTGCGCGTCTTCGAAGTCATCGCACGCGCGAACCAGCGCTTCCCACTCGTGCCGCGCTTGCTCGAACGACGCGTGAGCGCTTAGGCGAAGAGCCCGAATTCGACGCACGCGGTGCGCGCTTCCAGGACGCCGCGCGTGCGCCGCGCGTGAAAGCCGGCCGCGCGTGCCGCGGCGACGTTGTCCGCGCGGTCGTCGAAAAAATAGAATTCGAGGGCTTTGCCGTAAAGCTCGTGTAACGCGGCGAAAGCGCGCGGGTCGGGTTTGTGAAACCCGGACAAGTGCGACGGATGATGGGCGAAAAACGGATCTCTTTCGCCGAGGCCGGCGAGCACCGCGGGCCATTGCACGGGATTCGTATTGCTCAGACTGATCACGCGATGTTGCACCGCAATCTCGCGCACCAAATCGACGGCGCCCGCATAGTAACCGACTGCCGCGTCGCGAAAGGCAACCAAGAAACCCGAGGCCGTGAGCTCGAGCTCGTAAGTGCGCACGACGGCTTCGGCGAATTCTCCTTCGGTTACGACGCCGGTTTCGAACTCACGGGCGAGCGGGATCCACCTTTTCTGCACTTCGTCACTGCGCCAGCGACGCGCTCTCTGGCTCGTCTCCGCAATCAAACGATCGCCTTGAAACTCGAACAGCACGCCGCCCATGTCGAAAACCACGAGTTTCGTCACGCTGCGCGAGCCGTATCACGAGTTCGCGTTGCGCGCGATCCACGCGGTCGGCCATTGACGCGCTCGGGCGTGCGAGCCGAATATTGGGCGGTGACGACGATGGCGATGAATTTCGAGCCGCTGCTCGCGCCGGACGAACCTTCGCCCGCCGAAGTGCTGCCGGATAGCGCGAAGTCACCGTTCTTGATCACGTGCGACCACGCGGGCAAAGGTTTGCCGCGCGCACTCGGCGATCTCGGATTGTCCGAAAGCGAGCTCAGCCGTCACATCGCTTGGGATGTGGGCGCGGCGGGCGTTGCACGCGCGCTCGGGCGACGGCTCGGCGCGTTCGCGGCGCTGCAAACCTATTCGCGCCTCGCTATCGACTGCAATCGCCGCCCCGGTGTGCCGACTTCGATCGTCGAGATCAGTGAAACTACGATCGTGCCGGGCAATCAAGGGCTAGCTCCCGCAGAAGCCGCGCGCCGCGAGCGCGACATTTTCAAGCCCTATCACGTCGCGATCGCGAACGAACTCGCGCGCCGCGCGGAAGCCAAGCAACCAACGGTGTTGATCGCCGTGCACAGCTTCACGCCCACGTTCAAAGGCGTAGTGCGGCCGTGGCACGTCGGAGTGCTGTACAACCGCGATGCGCGGCTCGCACACGCGCTGCTCGAATTGTTGCGCGAAGACGCCGAGCTCGTCGTCGGCGACAACGAACCGTACGCAGTCGGCGATTTGACCGACTACGGCGTGGTCGAATATGGCGAACGCGCGGGCAATCTCCACGTCGAGCTCGAGCTCAGGCAAGATCTACTCGCAGAAGCTGCGGCACAAACTGCGTGGGCCGAACGACTGAGCCAGCTGTTGCCCGAAGCCCTCGCGCGAATTGGCGCTCAGAGCGGCTGAAAACCCAGATCGATCGTCACTTGGTTGCCCGGCGCGGGCAGCGTGAATTGCACGGTCGTGGGATAGCCGTTGGTCTGTGTCACCGCGTCGCTCTGCGTCAGGTAGCGAGTGACAGCGACCGTGTAAACGCCCGGAGGCGCGACCCGCGTATTCACACAAGTACAACCGGAAGACATGCCATAGGAGTAAGTCAGCCCACTCCAATCGTCGCTGAGTGGCATGCCCGGTGCGACCAGATCTTCGGTCAACGGACACGAGCCGCAAGTGCTGCAAGAGCCCGAGCCGCACTCCGATTGACAGAATACATCGGAGACGAGCGGCGTGCTCGCTGATGCGCAGTCGAAGAGCTGGAACGCGGGGCCGCACGAACGACGAACGTAGACCGGCGTGTTCGTCGTGTACGTGAACTTCACGGTGTAGGGCGTCGCGGGCGGCGGTGCCATGTAGCAGCTCGGCGCGCCGGCCTCACCACCGGAGGAGATAGCGCCGCCACTCGCGAGCGTTCCGCCGTAGGACACTCCGCCGCCGGTCGATGGCGTTCCGCCGTAGGAGATGCGATCGCCGCCGTACGAGACGTCGCCGGCGTACGAGACGTTGCCGGCGTACCCACCGTACGGCGCTGTGCCGCCTTTGCCCGCGTACCCGCCCGAGCTCGTCACGCCCGCGCTCGAGCCCGCGCCACCAATGCCGACTGAACCGCCTATGCCGTCATCCACACGAGTGAACGTGCCGCCGCAACCGACGAGAGCCGCGAGCGCGATCACCGAACCTGCCAAAGCACGCCTCATTTGTCGATGATAGAGCAAGCTGCGTGCCCTCATCGAGCCTGAGAAATCTGGCAAATCCCGCCGAATTGCAGGTGCGAGCCGGCACACTCTGGCACCGAAGCTGACGCTCTTGTCGCTGTCGCTCGGAATTTCGCGGCCGAGTCATTGTTGCGCCGCGCTCTGATTTTCAACCGAGCTTGGCGATGATCGCTTCGCCCATGCCGCTCGTGGACAGCGGCTTGTCGGAGCCGAGATCGCGGGTGCGCGCGCCGGCGGCGAGCGCCGCTTCCACCGCGCGTTCGACCGCGCGCGCTTCTGATTCGAGCCCGAGGCTATGACGGAGCAGCATCGCCGCGCTCAAAATCGTACCGACGGGATTGGCGATGCCCTTGCCGGCGATGTCCGGCGCGGAGCCGTGAATCGGTTCGTACAAACCGAGCGTGCCTTCACCGAGCGAAGCGCTGGGCAACATGCCGAGCGAGCCAGTGAGCACCGCAGCTTCGTCCGAGAGAATGTCGCCGAACATGTTCTCGGTCACGATCACGTCGAAACTGTTCGGCGCGGTGACGAGGCGCATGGCACACGAATCGACCAGCTGATGTTCGAGCGTGATATCCGCGAAATCCGCCTTCACCCGCGTCGCGACTTGGCGCCACACGCGAGATGACTCGAGCACGTTCGCTTTGTCGACCGAAGTGAGCTTCTTCTTTCGTCCGCGCGCCAAATTAAAAGAAAGCCGCACGATGCGCTCGATTTCCTTCTCGGTGTACTCGAGCGTGTCGATCACTTTGATGCCATCCGGCGTCTGCTCGCGGGATTGCTTGCCGAAATAGAGCCCACCGGTGAGCTCGCGCAAGATCAGCATGTCGCAGCCGTCGATGCGCTCGCGCTTCAGCGGCGAAGCATCCACGAGCTCCGGGTAGCTCTTCACGGGCCGCAAATTGGCGAACAAACCGAGCCCTTTACGAATCGCGAGCAAGCCCTTCTCGGGTCGCGTCTTCGCGTTCGGATCGTCCCACTTCGGCCCGCCGACGGCGCCGAGCATCACCGCATTGGCGGCCTTGCACGCGCTGAGCGTCGCAGGCGGCAACGGATCGCCCGTTTCGTCGATCGCGATACCGCCGATCAACTGCGATTCGAAACTGAACTCGTGACCGGCGCGCTTGGCGACCGCTTCGAGCACGACACGCGCTTGCTCGGTGACCTCGGGACCCACGCCGTCACCCGGGAGTAAAACGATTTTCGCTTTCATGACTTCACACTCTCCGCGCTCGAAATCTGGGCTCGATCCTCGAGCCAAAACCTCGCGCACTTTAGTGCAAAGTTCGGCGGAAACCAGCCCGAAGCGCGCGCTCGCGGCGCGTCTCGGGCCTTTTCGAAGCGATTACGGGCTGCCCGCGCTCGTCGGGTCAGCGATGTGACCGAGCATCAGTATCGCGCTC
>DASYCL010000143.1:0-2156 GCA_036500245.1 Polyangiaceae bacterium
ATAGTACGTCGCGCAGGCGCAGGCATCCGGCGTCGGACAACCATTGCCGACGCTCGCCTGCACTGCGCCGAGCAGCGCCGCACTTTCACACTGATCTTGAATCGCGGCGGCGTGCGCGAGCCCGACCAGCCACGGCTGCATCATGATTTGCCCATTGAGAAGGCGCGCCGTGTCGGCCGAGCCGAGCGCATTCTTCAAGGTGTCGTCCGCGTACGGCGCGAGCGACCAGGCGCCGCGCAAAAACGCAGTAATCCATTGAATGCGCACGCCGGCGAAGCTCTCGCCCATCCAAAATACTTTGCCCCCGAGCGCTCGATGCGCGTCGAGGAAATCCAACGTCGTGAGGAGGACGTCGGAAGCGTCGACGTATTCGTTGAATACATCCTGCGAGCAATCAGCGTCGCTGACTCCGGCGCCGTCCGCTGGCACGTCGTACGAAAATCCGGACTGTCGCGGATCGATGTAGAGCAGATTCGCGATTTGCGTCAGTGAATCCGGACTTGCCGCGATCGTGCCGTCTGCTTCGACGGTCATCGGCCCGGTGCCGAACGCGCGCACGACATCCGAGGCAAAGCCATTGAACAGCACGATCACCGGCGCGCTCGCTGCGTCGTGATCGGCGGGCCGAAAGTTGTAAAAGATTTCGCTCTTCGCCGCGAGCGACACGGCGCGACCGTGCAAGCTCACATCCCGCGGCGCGAGCTCGACGAAGCCTGCCTCCGGCGAGATCGCGCCGGAGTCGCGCGCCGGGTTCGCGTTCGCGTTCGCTGGCGGATTCGCGGAACAACCGAGACCCAGCGCCAGCGCGAGGCCGAGTGCGATCCCCTGATGTTCGTGCGCGCCCACTGTTTAGAAGCAGTGTATCGCGGCCGGCGGTGTTGGCCAGCGCCCGGCAATCCCACTATTCGGGGGGGGGGGCGACGGGCTGTGCTTTGGCGGCAGCGCGCGAGCGGTCGATGCGTTCCTCGGACTTCGCGCGGACAAGAAAGAGTAACCGGTGTCGAGCTCGCGGCGCTCCGCGCCCGCGGTCTCGATTCCTTCAGCGCGCGATTTCGAGCCAAACCGGCGCGTGATCGCTCGCGTGCGGCTGGCCGCGCACCCACTTGTCGACGCCCGCATCGAGCCAGCGCGGCGCGAGCTTCGGATTGAGCAAGAGATGATCGATGCGCAGGCCAGAGTCGGTTTCCCAGTGCCGGCGAAAGTAGTCCCAGAAGGTGTATACGCGCTGATCGCCGAATTTTTTTCGCAGCGTGTCGACCCAACCTTGCGCGAGCAAGCGCTGATAGCGCTCGCGACTCTCGGGCTGCAGGAGCGCGTCTTTCAACCACGAACGCGGATTATAGATGTCGAAATCGGTCGCTACGACGTTGAAATCGCCAGCCAAGAGCACTGGGTGCTCGCTCGCGTAGAGGCCCGCGGCGTGCGCGATCAAGCGCTCGAACCAAGCTAGTTTATAGTCGAACTTGGGACCGGGCTGCGGATTGCCATTGGGCAAATACAAACACGCGACGTGCACGCCGTGCGCCGCCGCCTCGAGGTAGCGACTGTGCTCGTCCTTCGGATCACCCGGCAAGCCGCGACGCACTTCGACGAGCTCGCCACCCTTGCACAAGATGGCGACGCCGTTCCACGACGCTTGTCCATGCCAGATCGCGTCGTAGCCGGCCGCGCGAATTTCGTTTTTGGGAAACGCGGCGTCCGTCGCTTTCAACTCTTGCAGACAGACCACGTCCGGCGAGGTCTTTTGGAGCCACTCGAGCAAGTTCGCGAGTCGCGAACGGATGCCGTTCACGTTGAAGCTGGCGAATTTGAGCGGAGCGCTCTTTTGCGCTCGAGGCGCGGTCTTCTGGGTTGCCATGCGCGCGCGAGGCGTGTACTCGGCGCCCGAGCGCGTCAATCGGCGACGCGAGAATGCGCGCGCGATCGCGGCGCGCTCGTCGCCTCATAGTTTTTTGGTCGCGCGCGGGAAAGATGATCGAACTGTGACGGGCGGCGGGCGTTTACCCGAAAAGTAAACGGCAAAAATGTCGCGCTCACTGGCACTTGAAGAGTCTTACGGATAGTACTGAAACGATGGGCAATGCTTTTCGCGCGCATGTCGCCATTGCTGCCGCACTCTTCATCGTCACAACGTCCATCGCGCTGAACGTTCACGC
>DASYCL010000144.1:0-3013 GCA_036500245.1 Polyangiaceae bacterium
AATGTCAGGAGGCGACCGACACGACGCGCAAAGCCGTCGTGTCGGGCGACTATACGGTCGCGGGTGAATGGCGCAACCGCGCTTACACGTACTGCGAGGACCAGGCGGCGCTGACCGTGCTCGACAAGGAAATCGTCGACAAACAGGCGGCGGACGGCGCGGCCAAGCAGGCGGAGGCCCAGCGCGCCGCCGAGAACGACGCGGTCGTAAAACTGTTCGTCAATTTCGCGAGCTCGAACCGCGCCGCGCCCGATCGCGCGTCGGTGTCGACCAAGTGCGACGGGGACGAGGCCGACGGCGGCAAGCCCGATCCCAAGAAGGACCCCAAAGCACTCGAGCGCCTGTGCTCGGCGACGCGCAGTGCGGGCGTGAGCAGCTTCGAAGTGCACTACTGGGACGCGGATCACACGATCGAAATGTTTTCGGCCAAGCTGCCGCAGCCCACCAAGTGCGACGCGCTCGGCCCCAATAAGTCAGTGAAGACCTGGGACGTGCCGGCGGTCAACGGCGCGAGCGTCAAGCGCTGGCGCTGTGAATTCACGAGCGGTCCGCTCGCCGGCATGCAGCTGGTCACGAGCGGCGCGGCCAACGCGCCCGCCTATATTTTCTCGACCAGCTTTCTCGACAAAGACGCGAACATGAAGAAGATCGCGGGCGGCTGACGCGAAGCGCGGCCCGGCGAACGCTCCGCACTTGTGCAAGAGAGCTGCCGCGAGGCAGCCCCCTCCGGCCAAGCGCGCTACTGCTCCTTGGTCTTCAAAAACTTGATGCCGGGAAAATCCTTGGCGGTGGTCTCGAGGTGCCAGGCGTTGCGCGCCAGGAAGACGAGCGCACCGGTGTGATCGTCGGCGAGGTAGCCGTCGTTGCCGTTCTGGAATTTCTTGAGCAGGGCTTGGTCGTCACAGTCGACCCAGCGCGCGGTGAATAGGCCGGAGCTCTCGAACACGACCGGGATTTCGTATTCGGATTTGATGCGATCGGCGAGCACGTCGAATTGCAGCGGGCCGACCACGCCGACGATCCAGTTGCCGCCGATGCGCGGCTTGAAGATGCGCGCGGCGCCTTCTTCCGCGAGCTGTTCGAGCGCGCGGCCGAGGTGTTTCGCGCGCATCGGATCGGTCGGGCGCACACGCTGCAAGAGCTCGGGCGCGAAGCTCGGGATGCCCGTGAAATGTAAGGATTCGCCCTCGGTCAAGGAATCGCCAATGCCGAGTTTGCCGTGGTTCGGGATGCCCATGATGTCGCCGGCGTAGGCTTCCTCCGCGAGCTCGCGGTCCTGCGCCAGGAAGAAGACGGGGTTGTGCACGGCGAGCTCGCTGCCGCTGCGCTCGTGGAAGAGCTTCATGCCGCGGCGAAAGTGACCCGAACACAGGCGGATGAACGCGACGCGATCGCGGTGCTTGGGGTCCATGTTCGCTTGCACCTTGAACACGAAGCCGGTCACTTTGTTTTCGCCCGGATCGATCTTGCGCTCGCGCGTGGGCTGCGGACGCGGTGGCGGCGCGAGCTCCCCGAGGCCGTGCAAGAGCTCGCGTACGCCAAAGTTGTTGATCGCGCTGCCGAAGAAGACCGGCGTGAGATGACCGCCGCGGTAACTCTCGAGGTCGAACTCGGGGCACAGCCCGCGCGCCATTTCGACCTCGTCGCGCAGCTGCTTCAGCGCGTCTTCCGGCAGCAACTTTTCGAGCTTGGGGTCGCTCAGGCCCTCACACTTTTCGCCGGCCTCCGCCAGGCGCTCGCGCACGCGCTCGATCAGGATCAAGTGATCGTGCAAGAGGTCGTAGCAGCCACGAAAGCTGCGGCCCATGCCGATCGGCCAGCTCGCGGGCGTGACGTCGAGCGCCAGCGTTTGCTCGATTTCGTCCATCAGATCGAACGGATCGCGGCCTTCGCGATCGAGCTTGTTGATGAAGGTGATGATCGGCACGTCGCGCAAACGGCACACCTCGAACAGCTTTCGCGTTTGCTCCTCGATGCCCCGCGCGGCGTCGATCACCATCACCGCGCTGTCGACGGCGGTCAGCGTGCGGTAGGTGTCCTCGCTGAAATCCTGGTGGCCCGGCGTGTCGAGCAGATTGAAGGTGTGCGGGCCGTAGTCGAAGGTCATCGCTGAGGCCGTGACGGAGATGCCGCGCTCGCGCTCGACCTTCATCCAATCCGAGCGCGCGCGCCGCTGTTCGCCGCGCGCCTTGACCGCGCCCGCCAATTGAATCGCGCCGCCGAACAAAAGGAGCTTCTCGGTGAGCGTGGTTTTGCCGGCGTCCGGGTGCGAGATGATCGCGAAGGTGCGCCGCTTGTTGACGGCTTCGATCAGGGACACCATGAGCGGGCGGTTCGTAGCAGCCCCCACCCTGGGGAACAAGCATTTCGCGGGTTTTCCCGGGGCGAAGAAAGAGTAACCTGCGCGCGCCTTGCCGGAGTCCAGCGGTCGTTCACGCGTTTTGTTAGCGCTCGTGCTCTTGGCCGGCGCGTTGCTGCTCGTGAGCCACTATTTGCGCGCGCGCCACAACGCCGGCACAGGCCACGGTGATTCGGGCGATTTGCCGGTCAGCGCGGGCGGCGTGACGCTCTCACGCGTGCCGGCGCGTGGCGTCGGCGGGCAGGGCGTCGCGAACGCGGCCGAGGGTGATTTCTTGCTCGAGTCGAAGAACGTGCGACTCGTGGTCGGCGGCTACGCTGAAGGCATGGAGCGCCGCGCGCAGCTCGGCACGATCGTGGATCTGGTCGACGCGAACTTCGCGGACGACCGCCTGATCGAGTGGCGACCGATGCTCGAACTCTCCGGGCAGGCGCTGAGTCTGCGCTGTGAATCGGTCAAGGTCGACGCTCACGGCGTGACGCCCGCGCTCGTGCTCACGCACAGCGCGCGCGACGGCGCGCTGCGAGTCGAGACGCGCCTCGTGCTCAACGCCGATCAGCCCTACGTAGAAATCACGTCGCGTCTAGTGAACCGCTCGAAAAGGGCGCTCGAGAGCGTGGCGCTCGGGGAGCGCCTGCGCTTTCGCGGGCAAGT
>DASYCL010000145.1:0-2902 GCA_036500245.1 Polyangiaceae bacterium
AGGCCGAGAACAACTATTTCGAACAAGACAAGAACACGATCGGTTGGTTCGAGGACTCCGTCACCGGCAGCTGGGACATCAGCAACAACGTGTACGACATGTGCACCGGGTCGCAGCCGACCACGTCGACCGGCAGCTTGACGCCCGGCTACCCGTACACGCTCGACGATCCGATGACGCTACCCACGGCGATCCCCGCCGGCGCCGGCGTGGGCAAGCTCTGAGAGCTCGAAGCACACGCGCGGCGCGCGGACACTAGAGTGCTCGCTACAAAACCCGCCGGACCCGCCGCAAACGCGGCCGCCCTATTTCTAAGCCCAGGTGCTTGTCACACCTGTTACGAGTAGCTGGACTCCGAGAGGGGTTCACTTCGCTTTTCATCCCTCGGCCACGCCCTAGCTCTGCCCTTGCCCTCTCCGTCTTTTCAACAGACCGAGATGCGTTCTAGCGCTCAGCGATCACGTGAAACTCGATCAGCTGGCGCTTGGAGTTGCGCTTGCGGATCGCTCGCGCGCTGGCTTTGCGAAAACCGGCTTTTTTGAGCTGATCAACGTAGAGTCGATCGGCCGGCACGAGCTCGCCGTAGAACGTGGAGTTGCCGACGATGTAGTGCGCCGTGCCGCCCGCGCGCACGAGCTTGGCCGCCGCCTGAAAATGCGAAAACATGTCGTCGAAATACTTGCGCACGTAGCGCGCCATCAGCTCGCCGTTCTTCGGGTGTCCGTTCACGATCCGCTTCACGATCGGCGTCAAGTAGCTCGGCACGTAGGCGTCGCTCGGCTGCCAAGCGAGCAAGCGACTGGTCGCGATGCCCCAGGTCCCGCCGATCGCCGTCCAATCGAGCTCCCCCGCGTCCTTGGCGTTGTCCAAAAAACCCAGCCAGTACATGTACGGGCGCAGCTCACGTACGTACGACATGCGATTCGGGTACGGCGGCGACGTGATCAGCAAATCGAACGGACCGCGCGCGCGGGCGCCGAGGGTTCGCGCGTCCATCTGCTCGATACGCACTTTGCCGTTCGGATTATCGAGCAGCGTGTCCGCGACGGCCGCGACGTCGCCCGCGAACTGCTCGAAAAAGCGCGCCGGATCGCGCCGCGGCGCGCGCGCGCGCGAACCCTCCGCGGCAGCCTTGAACGACATCGACTGATGGTTGAAGGCCGCGTTCGAGAGGGCGATCATCGTCCGACAAAACGCCACCTTCAGCAGATCGCGCAGCGGACCCTGCGCAGCGCGCTCGACCTCCGCGCGCAGGCGCGTGACGAACGACAACTCCGCGGGCCCCCACCAACGTTCGATGTTCTTGAGCGGCGGGGGCTCGCTCTTCGGCGTGGTCCGCGCGCGCAGCCGCCGTGAAATCTTCACGCCCTCCGCGCGCAGTGCACGCTCGTCCTCGGCGCCGTAGCGCGCGCTCTTCACGCGCCCGAGCCAGACCAAGAACGGATTGATATCGGCCGCCACCGCGCGCAGCCCTCGGTACGAGGCGCACAACGCCGTCGTGCCGCTGCCCGAAAACGGCTCGAGCACGCTCTCCGCTCCTTCGCCGAACTCAGCCAAGATCTGCTCCACCAGCTTGACGGAATACGCCGGCGTCAAACGCAGCCAACCATGACGGCCGTGATGGGCGTTCTGCTTGAACGTCAGATCGGCGCGCTGGCGCATGTCCCAGGGCAACTAACACGACCGAGCCCAGGTCCGGAATTTTCTCACTCTTGAAGGAACTCGCACGTGCGGAAACGTTCTCGCCATAGCATTTCGCAACGCTTCGCCTGCCGAGCGACTCAGAGTGATCGCTTTTTGCAACAGACAGTCCGCGGAGTCGCATTTAGCAGCTGTTTTATCGGGATTTACGAACGACCTTCGCTCGATCTTCTAGGTTGCATTTTAGATGCTCTTAGGAGCACTGTGCGCGGCATGAAGCGGGCTCGAGCTCGACTTGATCTCAGTCAACTCGCGCGTGGCCAGGGCGCGCTACTGACGACCGCAGATGTTGCGGCGCTCTTGCGCGTGCATCCGCAGCACGTCTATCGCTTGCTCCGCTCCGGACTCCCGGCGCGTCGCGTGGGCGGCGAGTGGCGCTTCAACTCGGACGCGGTTCTGGCGTGGGCCGGCGGTCGTTCCCGCAAGCTTGTAACGGCGGTAGAGGAATTCACGGCGGCGAGCCGCCCGCCGTTGCTGGCCGCCAACGGCGATCTGGTGGTCGAGCTCCTGCTCGCGCAGCTCGGTAGCGCGCCCGGCGCGCTGCTCGGGTTGGTGCCCGCGGATAGGACGTCAGGGCTCGAGCTCCTGCGAAACGGTCGCGTGTTGATGGCAGGCTATCACGGCTCGGACATTCCAACCGACGTCGACGGGCAGCGCCTCGCGTTCATTCATTTGGTCGATCGCTGCGTCGGGCTTGCAAGGCGCCCGCGCATCAAGCTCCGAAGCCTGCGTCAGATACGAGGGCTTCGACTCGCGAGTCGTCCTGAGACGGCGGGCATCCGCCAACACTTCGATCGCGCGCTGCGCGAGGGTGGCGCCGATCCGCGCGCCATCCACGCGCACGCCGCGCTGCTTCCTTCCCACTCCACGGTCGCCTGCGCCGTGGCGCGCGGCGACGCTGATCTCGGCGTCACGACCGAAGCGTGGGCGGCGCGCGTCGGCCTCAAGTTTCGCGCGATCTGTGACGAGAGCTACGGATTGCTCGTGCCCGCGGCGCTGCTCGGCGATCCGCGCATCACGCAGCTTTGTGAGACCGCGCAGAGCTCGCGCTTTCGACACGATGTCGCCGGCATCGCCGGCTACCAAGCGCGCCACGCCGGAACCATTCGCTACCAACCCGCAGAAATACCGTCCACCCGGAGGAACTCATGAGGATGCTCACGCCGCGAAAGTCGCCCAAACCGTCCGCGCTCACTGCCGC
>DASYCL010000146.1:0-3170 GCA_036500245.1 Polyangiaceae bacterium
GAAATGCGCGGGGCAAAAAAATCAACCGATCGGACCAGCAAGGAAAGCTCACAACTAAAAGGAGACCTCACAACTGCGGCGCCACCAAGCGCGCCACGTCGTCCAGCGCGCGGCGCAGCATCCCAGCACGCGGCGGCCCGCGGCGCGCGCCAGTAAAAGTCTCGTCGAACCAGCGCGCGAGCCGCTCGGCTTCTGCGTGCCCCGAGAAGAACAACGCGATCTCGTAGTTCAAAAAAAGACTCCGCATGTCGAAGTTCGCGGAGCCGACCACGGCCAGCGCTTCGTCGACGAGCAACGTCTTGGCGTGCAGCATCTTTTCATACCGATGAATCGCCACGCCCGCCGCGCTCAAATCGCGCAGGCAAGATCCGGAGGCCAAATCCGAGAGCAAATGGTTCGAACGCGCGGGCGTGACCACGCGCACGTCCACGCCGCGGCGCGCCGCGATCACCAGCGCGCGGAGTAGCGCTTCGTCCGGCACGAAGTACGGCGTGGCGATCCAGATCCGGCGTTCCGCGCGGTAGATCGCGGTCAGATCCGCGTCGTAGATCGGATCGCTCTCGGAGTCGGGCCCGCTCGGCACGACTTGCACCGGGATTTGCGCGGCCGCGGCGCGACTCGCAGGGCCGAGCGCCTCGCCGCACGCGAATTGCCAATCCGCGCGCCAAATCGCGTCGAGCAGGCTCACCGCTTCACCTTCGACGAGGAGCGACAGATCGCGCCAGCGCGCGGGATCCGGAGTCTTGCCCATGTACTCGCTGCCCAGATTCATGCCGCCAACGATCGCGCGCGCGCCGTCGAAGATGGCTATTTTGCGGTGATTGCGCAGGTTGCCGTGGCCGCGAAATGGGATGTGCACGAGCGGCATGAAACGCTCGACCTTGGCGCCCGCGTGCACGAGCTCGCGCAATTTCGCGTGCGGCGCGTGGAAGCGCAAGAGATCGTCGATCAAGAGCCGCACTTCGAGGCCGTCGCGGGCGCGGCGGATCAGCGCGTCGACCAGTGAGTTGCCAGTTTCGTCGTTGGCGACGACGAACGTGACGATGCGAATCGAGCGCTCCGCGTCGAGGATTTGGCGCAGAAATTCTTCGTACGCGAGCACGCCATCGTCGAGCCAGCGCACGCTCGACACGGTGCTCGCGCCGAAGCCGCGCAGTGTCGTCGCTCCGATTTTGGCGCCCAAGCGCGCTTTCCGCGCCGCGCGGCGCGACAATTTGCGCCCCCCAAAAACCAAATAAAAAGGCACCCCCAGATACGGAATCAGAATCACTGCGAGCAGCCACGCAATCGCGCTCCCCGCGGGTTTGCGCTGGCGCAACAGTGAGACCACGAACCCGAACACCAACACGTCGGTCGCGAGCGACGTGAAATGATGCGTGAGCAGCGAGTGCGGATTCAGTGCTTGGTCTCGGTCATGGCTTGCGCAATCGAGCCATGCTTACTGAGGTCGATCACGGCGATGGGCTGACCTCTGAGCATCAGCGTCGCCTGCGGGCCGATCTCGCTTTTGGACAAGCGCCCGGCGAGCCGCGACACGCGTTCGGTGTCGCCAATGCCGAGCGCGGGACAACCGCCGGCGAGCTTGCACTCGCCCGGCGAGCGACACAGCTCCGGCGCGTACGCGAGCGAGAGCATCACGTCCGCGTTTTCTCCGTTGGTCAATTTGAGCGTCAGTTCCGACTGTTGGTCCGCCGGAATTTTCACCGGCAGACAGGTGAAGTTGCCGTGACCCCATACGCTCGGATCATAGGCGGGTTCGCTCCACGCCATCGGCAAAGAGCCGGGCGGCGCGCTCGGCGGCGGCGGTAACCCTGCAGGGTTAGTGGCGGCAGGGCCGGCCACGCCCGCGGGACCTGCGCCGAGCCGCTTCGTGAGCGCTTTCTGCAGTGAGGCGAGCTCGGTGTTGAGATTCCGGTAGATCGTGCCGTCCGGATGCACATGGTAGCCGGAAGCCGAGAGGTGCACGCCGCCGCCGTCGACTTGCACGGCGATGATGCTGAGCTTCGCCGGGTCGTGCTGATCGACGTGGCTCTTCACGTGCACGACGTGCGCCGTCGCGTCTTGATCGACGAGCTCGTAGCGATTGTTCTTCAAGGTATCGAGCACGACGCCGAAGGTCCTATTCGGATCGGAAGCGACGGCAACGTCGTGCGCTTCGATTGGCCGATAGCGCGCGCCACAACCAACCGCGGCAAAACCGAGGAACAGGCATGAAAGACCCAGAAAAGCGCGCGCAAGCGAAGCCATGGCCCGAGAGCGTAAGGAGCGGCTTTCGAAGCGTCAAGCGTGCACCGCTTCGGCGGTCGCGGTCGAAGCGGTTTAGTCGTACAATCAGGTTCGAGAACCCATGCAAGTTTTGGCTGGACGCTATCGCCTCGACAGGCAGCTCGGTAAAGGTGGCATGGGTTCGGTCTGGCTCGCCGAGCACCTGGCGCTCAACTCTTGGGTCGCGATCAAGTTGATGGACCCGTCGATCGCCGCGACGGTGGAGGGCGCGGAGCGTTTCAAGCGCGAAGCGCAAGCCGCGGCTTCGCTACGCAGCGCGCACGTGGTGCAAGTGCTCGACTATGGCGTCCACGAAACCACGCCGTTTTTGGTGATGGAGCTCTTGCAGGGGCAGAGCCTCGCGGATTGCATCGAGCGCGAAAAGCGGCTCACACCGGAGCGCACGCTCGCGATCATCTCGCAAGTCGCGCGCGCGATCGGCCGCGCGCATGCGGGCGGCATCGTGCACCGCGATTTGAAGCCCGACAACATCTTCCTCGTACGCGAAGACGACCAAGAGCTCGCCAAAGTGCTCGACTTCGGCATCGCGAAGACCACGGGCCCGCGCTTCGGCGGCATGGAGACGCGCACCGGCGTCACCATGGGCACGCCGTATTACATGAGCCCCGAGCAGGTCGAAGGCAAAAAGGCGCTCGATCATCGCTCGGATTTGTGGTCGCTCGCCGTGATCACGTGCGAGTGCATGACCGGCGTGCGGCCGTTCGACGGCGAAACCTACGGCGAGCTCTTGCTCAACATCTGCGCGCGACCCGTCGCGCCGCCGTCGAGCCTCGGCTTTCGTTTGCCGGGCTTCGACGAATGGTTCGCCAAAGCGACGAACCGCGACATCAATCAACGCTTCAACTCGGCGCAAGAAATGGCCGCGGCGCTCGCCGATGTGGTCG
>DASYCL010000147.1:0-3898 GCA_036500245.1 Polyangiaceae bacterium
GAAGCTCCGCACTCCACGGGCCCGGATCGGCCGGGCGAGGGCGGGGACGTGTGAACCATGGCGCCCACGCTGAGCGAATACCCGGGACCCGCACTGCCGATCGCGGATTTGCGCGACGCTTGGCTCGTACTTTCGAAGTCCGATCGCGCCGATGGCTTTCGCATTCTGAAGCGCTCGGAAGCCGAAGAATTTTTCTTGAGTTTGAGCGCGGGCGACATGGCCGACCTGCTCCACGCGCTGCCCGAGAAAGAGCGTCGCGTTTGGGTGCGCCTGTTGGCGCCGGACGACGCAGCGGATTTGTTGCAACGAGCTCCGGCCGAGGATCGCGAAAAGTTGATCGCGTGCCTCGACGATCCGACGCGCAAAGAAGTGACCGCGCTGATGGCGTACGCCGAGGACGAAGCTGGCGGTTTGATGAACCCGCGCTTCGCCCGCGTGCGCCCGGACATGACCGTCGATGAAGCGGTGAGCTACTTGCGGCGGCAAGCGCGCGAGAACATCGAAACGATTTACTACGTCTACGTCGCGGACGAGCAGCAGCATTTGCTCGGCGTGGTCTCGTTCCGCGAGCTCTTCGTCGCCAAACCGACGACGCGAGTGCGCGAAATCATGGCCACCGAGCTCATCACGGTCGGCGAAGAAGTGCACCAGGAAGACGTGGCGCGTTTGTTCTCCGATAACGCGCTGATGGCGATCCCGGTCGTGGACGCCGAAAATCGCATCAAAGGCATCGTCACCGTCGATGACGCCGTGGACGTAGTGCAAGAAGAAGCCACCGAAGATGCGCAGAAGTTCGGCGGTATGGAAGCACTCGACGCGCCGTATCTACAGATCGCGCTTGGCCGCATGATCAAAAAGCGCGGCGGTTGGCTGGCCGCGCTCTTCCTCGGCGAAATGCTGACCGCTTCCGCGATGGCCTTCTTCGAAGACGAAATCGCGCGCGCGGTCGTGCTCGCGTTGTTCGTGCCGCTGATCATCTCGAGCGGCGGCAACTCGGGCTCGCAAGCCTCGACCCTCGTGATCCGCGCGATGGCGCTCGGCGAAGTGCGCCTCCGCGATTGGTGGCGCGTGGTCCGGCGCGAACTCGCGGTCGGCCTGGCGCTCGGCGGGATGCTCGGCGTGATCGGCTTCGCGCGCATCGTCGCGTGGCAAGCCGTCAGCCCGATCTACGGCGCGCACTACATGCGCGTCGCCGAGACCGTATTTTTGAGCCTGATCGGCGTCGTGATGTTCGGCACCGTCGCGGGTTCGGTGCTGCCATTCTTACTGCGCAAGCTCGGCTTCGATCCCGCAAGCGCAAGCGCGCCCTTCGTCGCCACGCTCGTCGACGTGACCGGCCTCGTGATCTACTTCACCGTCGGCAGTGTGATGTTGCGCGGCTCGCTGCTGTGAGGAAGACACCGCCACGGCGCCAAGGTGCGCCGAGATCGCCAGCCTGATTTTTGGGTTCAGCGCGGGGCGGCGCGGGACGCACCGGTAGCTCGCAGCGGGTCGCTGTGTGAATCGCGTTACGGCGCGCAGCGACAGTCGCGCGCGCGCTCCGACGCTCCGCGCGAGCACCCCAAAAAAAATCGACGCCCTTGGCGTCCTTTGGAGTCTCGGCGGTGTCTCGGACGCCGTAAAACGAAGCACTAGGCCCGTGTGAACACGGGCCCAGTCTTTCGTTCAACCTTCGGCGTCGAAATCGTCCGCGTCTTCGTCTTCCTCGCGGTCGACTTTCGCGAGCCAGCTATTTTTGGCTGCGGTATACGCGGTCTTGGCAGCGCGTTCGAGCTCTTCGCGGGTGAACGACAAGCGCCGTTTGCCGAGCGAAGTGCCGATATACGCGCTGACCTGCGCGCGGGCTTCGCGCAATGTGCCGGGCCAACCGCCGACCACCGGACGGCCCTCCCGACGCAGCTCGTCGCACCAGCGCTGAGCCCAGAGGGTGCCTGCTGTCGTGGCCGCCTTATCGAGCAAAGCGCGGCGCGCGTCCCCCGGCGCGTGACGCGTTCCACTCGATGTACTGGTCTCAGCTGCTGGACGTGACAAAGGGTCGGTACTCCGTATTACCAGCGGTTCCGCCGATCGCCACCGCGATCTCCGCCACCGCCGCCACCACCACGGCCGCCGCCACCACCGCGACCACCGCCGCCGCCCGGACGACCACCGCCGCCTCCGCCGCCTCCGCCACCACGCTGCGGACGCTCTTCAGCTTCGTTCACGCGGAGAGGACGGCCGTCGATCATCTGGCCGTTCACGCCTTCGATCGCGCGCTGTGCTTGTTCGTCGGACCCCATCGTCACGAACGCGAAGCCACGGGATTGCCCCGTCGCGCGATCCGTCACGATGTGTACGTCCGTCACTTCACCGAACGAAGTGAATGCGGCACGCACCGCTTCGGTGTCCGAATGAAACGACAAGTTCCCGACGTACAGACGATTTCCCATGATCACTTTCTCCTCTCGTTGCGGCTCGGAAATTCGTCGCGAGCCCAAGCGAGAAGGGTCGTGCCGTACCGGAACCGTTCGATGTCGGCCCGACAATAGCGCACCCGCTTCCCGCTGCAATCTTAATTCGGCACGAAATACGCCGGATATTCATGCTCCCGTCGTTGGGGTACGGCAAATTCCGCCGCCTTGTCCGGGCCGCTCCGGTTACCTCCCGGACTTTGGTTTTTCGGCGATAAATGGCCTGCCGAGGCCAGTATCCCGCGTTTCCCAACGGCAGAATCCGCCGCGGGTACACGCAAAATCGATTTCAGCCCGCGGTTCGTGGCAGTTCAGTGAATGGGCGGCAGGACCGGAGCGGGCGTCGCGCAGCGCTTATTGATGCAGAGGTCGTCGGAACTGCAACAGTCCGCGGCAGTCGCGCAAGGTTCGTCTTCGTTCGAACAGCTGTTCTTCGGCGGCGGCACGCAGTCGAGCACCGGTCCGTTCGCGTCGCGCCCGGTTTCACGACAGAAGCCATTGCAGCACTCGGCCGCAGACTCACAGCTTCCGCCATTGGCGCGACATGGCTCGAGCGCCGCGAACGCGCGCATGTTGCCGGACTCGAGCTCTTGTCCGGGCAAGTAGATCGCCGGATGACTCGGATCGACTTCACCCGAGTAGTCGAGATCGATCGGTGCGAGCCAAATCTTTTTGCGCGGGCTCGGCGATTCGACTTCGGTGCCCTGAGGCTTGCCCCATTTGTCGCCGCCCCGCGCCACCGTTCCGCCCGGCGCGATCGTGTTGCCGTAAGTCCGACGGCTCGTGAAGAGTACCCAGTAGTAGCCACCAACCGGCACGGGCAAAACGCTCGGCTCGTAGTCGAGATGCTCTTCCTCGGCAGCGCCGTACGGCAAGTAGAACGCGCCGCTCGCTGTGTAGCCGTTGAGCGACGCAAGCGGGTTCACCTGCTTCTTGCTCAGATCGACCATGCGCAAATCGGCGTAGAGCGGCCCGCCTTGATATTTCGCGGTGTCGAACGCATCGCCATCGTGGAACACGATCCCCGCGCTATCCGGCAGAAAACTAGGCCAAGCCGCGACTTTCGCGCTCGTCACCACGGTTCGCAAATTGCTGAACGCGGGTGGCGACGCGCTGCCGTCATAGTCCATCACGCTCAGCGTGTGACCGGCGCTGAGGTCGCGATTGTTGAACGTGAGCCGCGTGCCGTCAGGCGAAAAATTCGGCGTCAGCGCGTAGCTGACTTGGGTCGTGAAGCTCGGCGCCGAAATCGCCGAACCGGTCTTCGTGTCGACGAGCTCGGAAGCGAGCGGACCGCCGACGCCGCGCGGCTTCGGTTGATCTGGAGGCGCGCCGTTCACGATCGCGCGCGCGCCATCCGGCGTGAGCCCGGCGAGCGCGAATAGCAAACCGATGTTCGTCGATTTGCGCAGCGTGACCGAACCGTCCACCGCCAAGTCCAAACTCTC
>DASYCL010000148.1:0-2558 GCA_036500245.1 Polyangiaceae bacterium
CACTTCTCTGTGCATCGCGTGCGGCGCCACGCACGTGCCAGAGCCGAAGCTCGCGCGCCAACCGCGTTCGGAATACCTGCCAGTGCCGTACCCACCGCCAGCCGGATTTTCCGAAGTGGTACCACCGGCGCCGAATCGCGACGCGCTGTGGGTCGATGGTCATTGGGCGTGGCGCGGGCGCACTTACGTTTGGCAGCGCGGCGGTTGGGTCATGCCGCCGCGGGGCGCGCGTTTTGCCCCATGGAATGTGCATTACACGCGTGACGGCACGCTGCTCTTCGCCGACGAAATTTGGTACGACGCGAAGCTGCAGCCAATGCCGAGCCCCAAAAAGATCGTTTCGGCGTTCACGCCTCCGAACGAGCTCACGCCAGAAACACAGCACGGCTTTTGAACTACTCAGCACCGCAGCGCGACTTTTTTTGAGATTTTATTTTTGATGGTCACGCGTCACGTCGAATGCCGTCAAAGCCTTCGGCGTCGTGTTTCGACTTCACACGCTCTGATGAACCCGAGCGTGGCAAACCGCCTCCCTGTGCGCGCTCGCTCGCTCAAATACTCAATCTCGATTACGCGCGAGCGTGCGAGTGCCGGCGCGCATTCGCGGAAGTTCTCGGGAAATCGCTGCGATCGGCGGCGATCCAACTTCGGGCTGGACATTCGCGGGCGCGCTCCCGAGAGAAGCAGTGTAGTGTGCGCGCGCATGAAGTTCAGATCTCGTCATGCGTTGTTCTGTCTCGTGCTCGCGGCTTGCCACAAGAACCCGGCGCCAGCGCCAGGAAGTTCGGCAGCGGCCGGCAATGGCACGCCCGGCGCGGCCGGCAATTCGCTCGCCATCCTCGATGGCTTCGAAGGCGAAATCGGCATGAGCGCGAAGGGCAAAATGAGTGGCAAGCAAGCCGCGGCCGCGCCGACGAACTTCACCTTGCAGGTGAAAGGCGGCAAATTCCGCGTCGATTTGCCGGACTCGCTGGCGAACGAGCAAGGCGTCGGCAAAGCCTATGCGCTGGTCGCGCCAGCCGACAAAAAACTCTATCTGGTGATGGACGCGAAGAAGCAAATCATCCTGGTGGATTTCGATAAGGTTGCGAACCAAGCCAAGCTCTTGAACCAAGCGCACTCGCACGGCCCCGGAGGCGCGGGCGAGACCGGCTCGCTGCCGCAAATGCAGAAGACCGGTAAGCTTGACACGGTCGCCGGCTACAGCTGCGAAATCTGGCACATCAGCAAAGACAAGTCGTCTGCGGATCTGTGCATCGCCGAACAAGGCACGTCATGGTTCAAGATCCCGCTCACGGGTATCCCCGCCGAATACGCGTGGGCCAGCGAAATCACCGACGGCAAGCATTTCCCACTCCGGTTCGTGATGAGCGAAAATGGCGTCGAACAAGGCCGGCTCGAGGTCACGAGCATTCAGAAGCAGCCACTGCCCGCCGCGTCGTTCACGCCGCCTCCCGGCTACAACACGATCGATCTCGAGCAGATGCTCGCCGGCATGCTGGGCGGCATCGGCATGATGCCCGGCATGGCGCCCAGCGGCACGCCGCCAGGATTCCCGCCCGGTATGCTCCCGCCCGCCTCACACGCGCACGCCCCGAAAAAGCCGTAGCACAGCGCTCGGATCCGCACGCGCGGATCTCTTTCTCTTTCGCGCTCTTTCGCGCTCTTTCGCGCTCTTTCGCGCCCAAGCGCGCGAAGGGTTTGGGCCGGTTGCCCGGAAATAAAACAAAGCTACTGATTCGCCGGGCTGATCACGGATTTAGAAAGAGAGGCGGCCACGTTAGAACTGACCGCACAGGCGCCTGTCGCGTCGCTGGAGGCGCGAGCGGCCAAGCGCTGATTCGCGCGCAGGGCCCAAAAAACTCAAAAGATATGAATGAGTCAGTCAGGCCCGCGCAAGCTCTCTAACTACGGCGCGTTCCACGCAGCCGCGAGCGCGGAGACATCCCAAGTCGTCGTCGCGGCTTGGAAACCCGCGGGTGCACCCGCGGTCACCGTGACCACGCGATTCAAGATGTGATCGCGCGTGTCGTACTCGGTATCTTGGCTCGCGATCGTCGCCGCGGTGTGAGTATCGGTGGTGTCGGTCGCGAGGTTTAGGCCCGTGCAGCCCGCCGACTTCCAGCCGATGTAGCTCGGATCTCCGAGCGTCAGCGGCAGCGTCGTCACGTTCCAGCGGCCAGCGCCGATCGCGGCCGTGCCGGTGCCGCTGAAGGTCACGTTGATCAGCGCGGCTTGGTCGTAGAAAGCGCCGGTGCCCGCGTCGCGACCGAAGAAGGCCGTCACGTTGTCGTCCACGCTGACGGTCGAGTTCAAGAGCACGTAGCCCTTGCCGACGGTCCCGCTCCCGCCAGCGGCGATCGTGGCGCCAGTGCGAGCCACGAATAAGCCGTAGCTCGCGGTGCCGCTCGCGAGGTCGTACACGAAGCGCAGTGTGCTGTTTTCGATCAGTGCCGCATCCGAGGTGCCCCAGATGAAGTCCACATTGCCTTCGACGTGACAATCGTAGAACCAGGCGCGGCCCGAGGTTTGAATCGTGTCCTGATTGCTGAAGAAGG
>DASYCL010000149.1:0-2462 GCA_036500245.1 Polyangiaceae bacterium
TTGCAGCGGAAAAATGGCCGTATTCGCCACCGACATCAACGCGACGCGGATCATGTCCCAGTGCACTTCGCGGCCGTCACTGCCGGCGTAGGCGAGCGCACGCTCGCGCTCTTCGCGCAGCTTTCGTACGTCGTGCTCGGCGCGCGAACGTTCGTGCGAGCGGAGCCAGCCGACCACGGTGTCGTTGTCGTGCGTGCCGGTGTAGACGACTGTGTTCTTCGGAAAGCGGTGCGGCTGATAGTCGCGCGACGTATCCACGAACGCGAACTCGAGCACGCGCATGCCTGGCAATTCGAAGCGATCGCGGAGCTCTGCGACTTCGGGCGTGAGCAGCCCGAGATCTTCGGCGATGAACGGCAAAGTGCCGAGCGCAGCCTTCACCTTTTCGAAAAAATCTTCACCCGGCACGGCGACGAAACGGCCGTCCCGCGCGCTCTGGGACGAACCGGGGATTTCCCAATAGCGATGAAAGCCGATGAAGTGATCGAGCCGCACGGCATCGAAGCGCTCGAGCGTGGTCTTGAAGCGCGAGATCCACCACGAGTAGCCGGTCTCGCGGAGCGCGTTCCAATCGTAGAGTGGGTTGCCCCAGCGCTGGCCGTCGGCGCTGAAGTAATCCGGGGGCACGCCTGCGACCACGCGCCGTTCACCGTGCTGATCGAGCTGGAAAATGGCTTGATTCGCCCACACGTCCGAGCCGTCGTGGGCGACGAACATGGGCACGTCCCCGAGCAGCTTCACGCCGCGCCAGTTGGCATAGCCGCGGAGTGCCGACCACTGACGCGCGAACTCGAACTGCAGAAATTCGTGGTAGCGCACTTCCTTGTCGAGATCGCGGCGCGCGCGAGAGAGGGCCGCGGGCTCGCGCTGTTTCATGTCGTTCGGCCAAGTGGTCCAGGGCGCGCCGCCGTTCGAAGCTTTGAGCGCGCGGAACAGTGTGTAGTCCGGGAGCCAGGCGCGCTGGCGTTCGACGAACTCGGCGAACTCGCGGTGTGCGCTTTCGTCTTGCCGCAATTCGAAGCGTCCGAAGGCTTTTCTCAGTCGCTTTTCGCGAAAGCGCATCGCAGCGGAGTAACGCGCCGTGCGTCCGCTGGCGAAGCGACCCGGATCTTGAATTTCGCTCGCCTCGAGCAGGCCGTGATCGCGCAACACTTCGAGGCTGATCAAGAGCGGACTGCCGGCGAACGCCGACGGACTGTCGTAGGGCGACGCGCCGCCGCCGAGCGGACCGACCGGCAACATTTGCCAGTAGCGCTGGCCTGCGCGCGCCAAAAAATCCACGAAGCGATGCGCCATGGGGCCGAGATCGCCGACGCCATGCGGGCCGGGCAGGGAAGTCGGGTGGAGCAGGATCCCGCTGCAACGTTCGGAAAACGGATTCATCGAGCAATCACTCCGGGAGCTAAGAATCGCCGGCCGCGCCGTCCGGCGGCCGCAGCAATGAAAGCACGACTGCGCCCGCGAGGAGCACCACGATCACGGCCAGCGAAATCAAGCTCGGGATGTGCACGACGTGCGCGATCAGCATTTTCACGCCGATAAAAATCAAAATCAGGCTGAGCCCGGTGCCCAGGTGATGGAACCGATTCATCATGCCCGAAAGCACGAAGTAGAGCGCTCTGAGGCCCAGAATCGCCATGATGTTCGAGGTATAAACCACGAACACGTCCTTCGAGACCGCGAGCACGGCGGGCACCGAGTCCACTGCGAAAAGCAGGTCCGTCACTTCGATCACCACCAGCACGAGGAGCAGGGGTGTCGCGTAACGCACGCCGTCTTTGACGATCGTGAAGTGATCGTCGTGGTAGTCGTCCGTGGTTCTGAGGAAGCGGCGCGCGAGCTTCAGCGCGACGTTGTCTTCGGGGTTGACTGCCCCTTCTTCTTTCCGGAGCGCGAGCTTGAGCCCCGTGTACACGAGGAACGCGCCGAACGCGTACATCATCCAGTGGAAGCGGTGCAAAAGCGCCGCGCCCGCGAAGATGAAGATCGCGCGCATCACGATCGCGCCCGCGACGCCCCAGGAAAGCACGCGATGCTGGCGGCCGTCGCTCAACTTGAAGTAGCTGAAAATGACGAGAAAAACGAACAGGTTGTCGACCGAGAGCGACTCTTCGACCAGATACGCAATCAGGTAGCTGGCGGATAAATCGCGGCCCAAGCGCCACCACACGAAGCCCGCGAATAGGAGTCCCGCGGCGATGCAGAACGCGCTCCGCACCGCTGCCTCGCGAAACGACATGTGTCGCTTGCTGCTGCCGAGGAACCCGATGTCGAGCGCCATGACGCCAATCACGACGGCGGCAAACACGGCCCATTCAAGCGAGCCCGCGCTCGTACTCATGCTCGCTTTGCTATCATGATGGGCGCGCGCATGCTAGAAGGGGACGAGCATGGTAGCCCAGTTTACACGAGGAATTTGCACTGTTTCGTGGCACGGCAAGCGCTCGGTCTCAGTGCTGGCG
>DASYCL010000150.1:0-6480 GCA_036500245.1 Polyangiaceae bacterium
AGACGCGAGCGACGTCGCGTTCAGCCACGATCCGCTGTTTCCGGACGCGGGTAGCGAGTGGCGAACCTGGCTGCACGATCTCGAAGCCGCGCGCGGGCCGAAGCCGCTCGCCGCGGTCGAACGCATGTTCGTCACGAGCTACGTGCCCCTGTGCGACGCCTACGCGCGCGGCATCGCGACCGCAGAAGCAAAGCGCACGCTCGATACTTGGTCCGCGAGCTTCGAGCAAAGCTACAAGGAAGCGTTCGACGCGTTGCGCGTGCGCGGCAAGCGCCCGACGATGGTGCTCGACGTGCCCGAGCTCGCGCAACGCATGGGTCGCTTGCACGGCGCGCGCACGGTGCAGCTCGTGCTGGTCGACGGGATGCGTTTCGACCTGGGTTTGCGCGTCGAACAGCGCTTGCGCGCACTGCTCGGTCAAGGAGCGGCGCTGACGGAACGACTGCTCTTGTGGTCCGCGCTGCCAGCGACCACGGCGGTGCAGCTCGAGCTGATCGGCCGCGGCGCGGAGGCGCTGCGCGACTTCAACGGCGACGCCGATAACGACGTGCCGGTCGCGCGCGGCCGCATGGCGACGACGCTGCGCCGAATCAAAGCCGGCTACCGTGAGCTGCTCAAGCTCGACGTGGTCGAGTCGCGCGTGTCCGAGCCGGACGGCGATGAAATCGCGCGCCTCGACGAGCTCGCGGACGAAACCGCGCGTTCACTCGGCGCTTACATGAAGCGCTTGCCTGCGCGCACGCTCGTGTTCGTCTTCGGTGATCACGGCTTCACGCTCGCGCCACGGGGCTCAGGGACGACGCGCGCGCGCCACGGCGGCGCGTCCCCAGAAGAAGTGCTCGTGCCCGCCTTCGCCTGGCTCGTCGGCGGCGTGCATTAGGCGAAACAACTAGTCGGTATCCGTTGCGGGACCGCTGCCGGGTGAGCTCGAGGCGCCCGGCGAACTCGGGGCGACGGAGCCGCCGCTCGGGATCGGATTCTGTTCGCGCTCGAGGTAGCGGAAAATCGTGCGCGGATCGACGCCGAGATCGCGCGCTGTCTGGGTCCGATTGCCGTTGTTGCGCTCGAGCACCTCGAGCACGTACTGGCGCTGAAAGTCTTCCTTCGCCTTCTCGAGTGGAACGATCAGGCTTTGCGTTTCCGCACCGAGATCGAGATCGTCCGGGCCGAGCAGCGTTTGATCGCAAAGCACGAGCGCTTTTTTGATCCGATTTTCGAGCTGACGAATGTTGCCCGGCCAAGGATATTTTTTGATTGCGGCCAGCGCCTGCGGCGAAAACCCGCGCACTGGGCTGCCGAGCTCGTCCGCGAATTTGCTGAGCAAGGCTTTGGCGATGATGAACACGTCGTCGCCGCGCTCGCGCAGCGGCGGCAGCCACAAATTCACGACGTTCAAGCGATAGTAGAGGTCTTCGCGAAACTCACCGGATTTGATCATCTCGTCGAGGTTCCGGTTCGTCGCCGCGATGATGCGGATGTCGCATTTTTCCGGGCGATTGTCGCCGACGCGAAACACGACGCGCTCCTGCAACGCGCGCAAGAGCTTCACTTGCATGCCGAGCGGCAACTCGCCGACCTCGTCCAAGAACAGGCTGCCGCCGTCGGCTTGTTGGAATTTACCCGCGCGGCTCGCGATGGCGCCGGTGAACGCGCCTTTGACGTGGCCGAACATCTCGCTTTCGATCAGGTTCTCCGGGATCGCGCCGCAGTTCACGGTCACGAACGGGCCACTCGCGCGGTTACTCCGGCGATGTAGCTCGCGCGCGATCAGCTCCTTACCCGTGCCGGTTTCACCCGTAATCAAGACGCTGATGTCGGTCGCGGCAACCTTCTGCAGCTTGCGGTAGACTTCCATCATCGAAGCGCAAGCTCCGATGATTTCCCCGAAGCGCTTGTCCGATAGGTCCGCGCTGAGCTTCTCTTTGTCCGCGCGAAGCGCGCTGAGCAGCATCGCGTTCTGCAAAATCAGCGACGATTGCGCGGCGAAGATCGTGAGCAAATCGAGCTGGCGACGATCGAACAGGTGCTTCACTTCGTCGTTCGCGACATAAAGCGCGCCGATGACTTCACCTTGGCTCACGAGCGGCGCGCACATCACGCTCGAGAGCTTGAGCGAAATCACGCTCTCGCTCTTGCCGAACGTGGTGTCGGTCAGCGCATCGCTGACGATCACTGGGCGCTTGGTCTCGATCACTTGACGCACGATGCTGTCGCTGATGACGCCGGATGCATCTTGAATCGCTTCGCGCTGCACGTTGCGCGACACGCGCACGCGCGGCGTGCTGTCCTTGCCGTCGGACGGATCGACCAGCAGCACGACGCCGCGCGCGGCGCCCGTGAGCTCGATGATGTCGTCGAGCAAGGCTTCGAGTAGCTCGTCGACCGAGCGGCTCATCATCAAGCGCTCGCTGAACGAATGCAGGCGCTGGAGGCGCGCGATGTCCCCGGTGTCGCTGGCTTCGCGCTCTTCGGCTTGCGCCGTACCCGTCACCTCGGTGAACATGCTGAACGCGAGCACGGCGCGGCCGAGCGTGACGCGATCTCCGTGCGTGAGCCGAGCGCGCCGCTTTTTTTTGCCGTTGATCAGGATCTCGGCTTCGCGGTCCACTTCTTCGAGCTGAAAATCGCGGCCGTTGAACACGATTTGCGCGTGATGGCTGGCGACGCTCGCGTCCGGCAAATGAATGTCGTTGCCGAGCGCGCGCCCGATCGTCGACAGCGGCTTGTGCAAGGCCGTGACTACCGGCGCCCCTTCGGACGGAAAGAAACGGATCGTCGCCATCGTGTGCGGAAAAGGGTAGTGCCCCAACCCCCAAATAACAATAGTTGTCGAGGGTTTAACGCGCGATAACCTAGCTCATTCGAGACGGCCGCCGATCGTAAGCAGCGCCCCGTTCGAAGTCGGGAGTGGAAGCACGTAGTCGATGCTCGCGAAGTGCGAGCCTTGGCCGGAATCCGCGCTGTCCGGCGCGGTGCCGGCGAGTAGACCTCCGGCGACGATGCCGAGCGTGGTCGAAACGCCGCTGAATACCAGTCCGCGCTTCGCGGGCGGACCATCGCTGCCGGCATAGGCCAAGTAGACGGGCAGGGACACGGCGGCGCCAACGCCAGCGCCAGCCCACATGTACGAGAGCGCGCGATACGTCGGAACGTACACGGTCGAAAGCCCGGCCGCCGCGGCGAGTCCGAGGTTGAAACCGATCAAACCGCCGCGCGCGGCCGCGTCGTTGGCGCGACTGTAGCCCTCGCCTGCGCTCGACGCGCCGTAGCCGAACATGCTGCCGATGGCGGTGCCCCAAAACACGCCGCTGGTCGTGAACAAACTGCTCTTCGGCGACGGATCTTGCAGGTAGCCGAGCGCGAAGCCGCCAGCGCCGCCCAAGGTTGCGCCGAGCACGGTCGCGCGCGCGAGTCCGCGAAAGCCCCACGCGTCCGTCGAATTCGTGGTCACGAATTGCAAGCTCGCCACGCCGATGCCTTCACCGGCGCCGATCACCATGCCGCTCGCGATCGCCGCCGGCACGCCGCGCGGCAACTCGGGATTGTCCAAAAGATAGACGCCGATCGGCGCGGCCACACCGAGCACTGCTGGACCAATCAGAAAAATCCCAGGATCTCTGATCTTGGCTTCCGAATCGATCCAAATGCCGAGGCCTGCGCCGTAAATCGCGGCCGTCGTGTAAAGGACGGTGATCTCGGTGCCGCTGCGTCGATTCGAAACTGGCGCACTGTACGGATACGGCGCGGCGTAACCGTAAGGCGCAACTTGACCGGGATAGGGTTGTTGCGCGGGGTACGCCGGATAGCCGGGCTGAGCGGGATATTGCTGCGGCGGATACTGGGCGGGAGCAGCTTGCGGATACGGCTGCGCAGGAACCTGCGCTTCAGCCCGTTCTGTGCGCAATGCGAGCGCCGAGACGACGACCGACGCCAACAGCAAAGATCCGCGCAGTCGCAACGAACTAGCAAGCGTCATCATTCCCTCTTGAGCGGCCGCGAAAGAACGGCGCGCACGGCTTCCGAGACCGGTTTGTCCTCGAATAGTACTCGATACACTTCGCTCGAAATGGGCAGGTCGACGCCCAGACGCGCCGCCAAGTGATACGCGCTTTCGGCCGTAACTACCCCCTCCGCCACGTGCCCGAGCTCGCCCAGGGCGTCATGCAAGCCTTTGCCGCGCCCGAGCTCGTAGCCGACGGTGCGGTTCCGACTGAGTTCGCCGGTGCAAGTCAGGATCAGATCGCCGAGCCCGGCCAGGCCGGCGAGTGTCTGCGCATGCCCGCCCTTCGCGAGCGCCAGACGCGCCACTTCGGCGAGCCCGCGCGTGATCAATGCCGCGCGCGTGTTGTAACCAAATCCCAAACCGTCACACGCGCCGGCCGCGATCGCGATCACGTTTTTGAGCGCGCCGCCGACTTGCACGCCGATTGGATCGTCGCCCGCGTAGACGCGAAAGCGATCCGATGAGAAGCGCTGTTGCACGCTCAGCGCGCGCGCCTCCGACACACTCGCCGCGACCACGCTGGTTGGCAAACCGAGCGCGACTTCTTTGGCGAAGCTCGGGCCCGAGAGCACCACGATGCGCTCGCGCGACGGCTCGCCGAGCACGGCTTCGACCACCTCGCTGAGCAGCATCAGCGAACCCGGCTCGATGCCTTTCGTCGCGATGATCAGCGTGGCATCGGCGGGAATGAACGGGCGCGCTTGCTCGAGTGTGTGGCGAAAGCCGGCCGTCGGGACAACGAGCAAGAGCGCGCTTGCGCCGCCGAGCACGCGCTCGAGATCGGCGCTCGGTTCGATCGCCGGATCGAGGCTGAAGCCGGGCAAAAATTCACGATTTTCACGCTCGCTCTGCAGCGCACGCGCGTGCTCGGCTTGCCACGTCCAAAGCCGCGGCGATTCACCGTGCTCGGCCAGCACGCGCGCGAGCGCCGTGCCCCAAGCTCCGGCACCGAGGATCGCGACGTGGCTCATGATTTTCCTAGCCTAGCGTTGTCCCAGCGCGCCTTGTCAACCAAGCTCGGCGAAATAAGGATGTTATGCTGCGCCGCGCATGGCTCGCCTTGGCTCGTCTTGGTTTTCGACCGCGTTCGCTTTCGTCGCTCTAGCAGCCGGCGCCTGCGCTTCGAACGACTCGCTCGGTTCGCGCGCCGCAACCGTGCTCGGCGCCGGCGTGATGAACGACCCAGCCAACAAATCCCTCCGCTTCGACATTTTGAAGTTCGGGCTCGATAGTTTTTGTGGGGAGATGCTGAAGGGCGGCGCGCCGCTCAAGTTCGGCGATGACGAGCCGGTGGTCGGCCGTTTCTTCGCGGACTCCTGCGAATCGCAAGTGCTCGACGACGACGCGCACAAGTCCTTCATCATTCAATATGCGGGCAAAGGCTACGCCTGGACGAACGTGACGAAGCGGCTCGGCTTCACCTCGCGCGCGGTCGTCGAATACGAGACCGATTTCCAACTCGCGAACGGCGCCATGTACGTCTATTTCCGACCGCGTCAGATCGACGGCGCCGCGTTTCAAACCACGCTGCTCGAATCCGCACTAGCTCAAGGCGGGCTCGCGCTGAGCGGCGTGAACGCGGATCAACTCGGCGCACACGTCGTGGAGAGCCAGCTGCGCCGCGGTTTCACCGTGATCCGGCAGGACTCGTCGGGAAACACGGACTTCTCGCTCGGACTCGTGCCCTCCGGCGAAGCGCCGTTCAAGCCGTTCGACGTCAAACGAACCGCCAAGCAGATCCTCGCGGACGAGCGCACCGAGGTGCACGTCGGCCAGCAAGATTACGTCGGCGCGTTCGAAGTGAAGGACGACAATCAGGCGCTTTACCTCACTGCCTCCGTGGACGGCGTGCCGAACGCGGACATCCTCGTCGTACCGAAACCCCTCGGCGACACGATGCTCGATCAATACTTGCACGCGGCCGGCGGCGCCAAGCTTGCGACCCCCGCGCTACTCGACGAAACCGCGCCGCAAGGACCGGCGCTTTGGCAGCGCTTCGTGAACGTCGAGCCGGGGCAATATTACGTCGTCATCGACAATAGCGCCGAGCTCGGCAAGAGCGCGCCGGACACCCACGCGCTCGACGACGCGGCGGCCAAGGTCGATTACCTCGTGTTACTCGGTGACCGGCCGTGAGCGCGAGGCGCTGCCGATTCGACCTTGGCGCTAAACGCCTCAATCTGAAAAGCGCCAGGAATACCCAGAAGATCGCGCTGGTTGCTCGATGGCAGGCGCCCAGGTAGAACCGGGCCCATTCGAGCCACCGAGCCTTTTGGCGCCGAGCCTTCAGCTGTGAAAGAAAAACTCTCTCGCTACGTGTTCTGGCCGCTGTGGTTCGTCGTCGTGCCACTCGTCCTGTGCGTGCTGGTCGTGTGGCTGGTGAAGCCGGCGCAAGATTTCACGCCGGTCACGCTGTTCGAGCGCTTCCAGTGGGAAGTGCGCGATCAACAAGTCCCGGCGTACATCCTGTTCTTCAC
>DASYCL010000151.1:0-6479 GCA_036500245.1 Polyangiaceae bacterium
ATTTTTGACCGGCCGGCATCGCGACGGTCCAGCCGAATGCGCTCATCAGCTCAGGACCGTAACCCGAGCCTGGAGTCCCGTTCACGCAAGGCCAATTCTGGCCGTCGAATCGAATCTCGATTTTCGTCCAGTCCGACGTGATCGGCAGCATGCACGAAACGCCGAGCGTATCGTGATGCGGCGTGGTGCAGGCGCCGTTCGTGCACTCGGCGCTCGAGCAATCGCTCGGCGCGGTGCACGCCTTGCCGCCATCGGCCGCGTTGAGGCCCCCGATCAAAAAAGTCAGAGATTGATTCGGATTGCTGGCAGCGGCACGCGCATAGAAGTGCATCAGTGTCGCGCCGGAAGCGATTTCGCGACCTGGTTGCGAGCCCCAGTTCTGCTCGACTGTTTGCCAAAGCACGCCCGCCCAACCGAGCGCGCCCGTATCCGCATCCGCGGTGTAGAGGAAGTGATGGCACTGGCCTTGCGGGTCGGGCGCCGCGTCGCCGCCGTAACGGTCCGGGCAGTCTTCGTCGTTGAGGACCGAGCTGGCGCAATCGCCCATGCAGCCGCTCGGGATGAAATGGTCGTCGACCAAAAACGGCACACTGATGATACCGCTGTCGCCTGGCCCGCTGTCCGGCGCGCCGGTGGGGGCCGCAGCCGCGCCGGCGGGCGCGGACGTTTCGCGAGCCGAGCAGCCCGCGAGCAGCGAAATCAGCGCAATGAAGACGATAGATCGCACCCTAAACCCGCATATGTTCGGACCGAGCGGCCAGGATCGACAATTCGTTTAGATTCTTTAGCGTCGCACGCGGCGGGGCTCACGTCCACCCCAGTGCTCGAATCCGGCACCGGCGCGCACGAGTTTTTCGGCAGAGGGGCGCCGCGCAGCGCCGGGGCTGACTTCCGTTGCGCTGAGCCAAACCCCTGCCCCGACGACGACGCGGCCGATCACTGTGGCGCCACGCGGGCGCGAGCGGGCGGGACCGGTGGCGAGCAGCGCGTAGTCTTCGCCGCCATAGAGCGCGAGCTCGAGTGGCGTGACGCCGAGCGTCGCTGCGAGTGCGCGGAGTGCGGGGCTGAGCGCGCGTTCGAGTTGCAACGTGTCGATGATGATTTTTGCGCGGCTGGCTTCGGCGATGTGTGCGGCGTCGCCGCACAGGCCGTCTGAAATGTCGATCGCGGCGTGCGCGCGTTTCGCCAATGCGAGGCCGAATGCTAGCTCCGCCGTGGGACGGCGAAATGCCCCGAGCGCGCGGCGTGCAGCGCTTGTTTTGGCCGCGGTGCCGCGTTGCAAAAGATGCAAACCCGCCGCCGCCAGTCCGACTTCGCCGCACAGCCAGAGCTCATCTCCGGCCTTCGCGCCGCTGCGCAAGAGTGGACGATCGGCGATTCCGAGCAGCGCAGTCGTAATGCTGAGCTCGGCGCCGCGCGCGAGATTGCCGCCGATCACGCGACAGCCGAGCGAACGTGCCGCGCGAGCTTGTCCGCGAGCCATGCTTTTCAGATCACGCTCCGAGAAATTTTTCGGGGCGATCACGCTGGAGAGCGCGCACCAGGGTTTGCCGCCCATGGCCGAGACATCGCTCGCCGCGGCTTGAAAGCTGCGCCAGCCGAGATCTTCGAGCGTGAGCCAAGCGCGCTCGAAGTGCACGTGCTCGACCGCGCTGTCGATCGTCCAAACTAGCCGATCGCGCGAGCGCAAGACGGCTGCGTCGTCACCGATGCCGACTTCGATGGTCGCGCGCTCTCGGGAGCCGGAGCGCGACGCCGAAGGCAATGCCGGCACGCGCCGTGACGCGTGACCATCAAAAATCCTCTGGATCTCGGCGATGGCCGAAAATTCGGAGAGTTTGTGGGAACGAGCGCGAGCCATGCGAAGCGCTCGCGATGTTACACGCTGTGGTGATTCGGAGAATCACCACACTCACATGACAAAAAAATGGATGCGTGCACAACGCGAAAGCAGTGGAAATTTCCGGGGTCTCGCCCGTCGGGGCCCCGGAAACTTCTGCGGCGTTTCATTGACGCATGACACTAACTGATGGTGGCGCGCTTGACCGGAATCGTGACGACGAAGACGGTGCCTTTGGGCGTGTTGTCGACGATGCGCACCACGCCGTCGTGGCCGTCGACCAAGCGGCGCACGATCGATAGGCCGAGACCGGTGCCGCCGGCTTCGCGCGTGGAGCTCGAGTCGACTTGGTAGAAGGCGTCGAACACGCGCGGTTTTTCTGCATCCGGAATGCCGATGCCGGTGTCGGCGACGCGGAATTCGATCGCGGTGCGGCGCGCGCTCAGGATCACGACGCCGCCCGCGTCGTCCGAATGCGCGGCGTCGAGCGAGGTGAGCTTGGCGGAGAGCGTGACTTTGCCTTTCGGCGGCGTGAACTTGATCGCGTTCTCGGTCAGGTTGAGAAACACTTGGCGCAGGCGCTCGGCGTCGGCCCAAATCAAGGGCAAGCCATTCTCGACTTCGACCGCGATTTCGACGTCTTTCTTGCGCGCGGTCGGATTCATTGTTTGCGCCACGTCCCGCAGGATGCCGAAGATGTCGGTCTGACTCTTGCGCAGGCTCATCGTGCCGCTCTCGAGCTTGGACAAATCGAGCAGGCCCTTGATCAGCTGCAAGAGCTGTTCGCCTTTATCGCGAATCGTCTGCACGAACTCGCGCTGTTCGGATGTGAGATCGCCGGCCAGACCTTCGAACAGCATCTCGCTGTAGCCGATGATCGACGTGAGCGGCGTGCGTAGCTCGTGCGAAACCGTAGCGAGGAAATTGCTCTTCAAGCGATCGAGCTCTTTCAAGCGATCGAACGCGGTTTGAAGCTTCTCGTTTTTGTCTTCGAGCTCACGGAAGCTCTCGCGCACGCTGGCAAGATGCATGTTGCTCGTGAGCAAAGCGCGATGTCCGCTGAACAAAAGCAGGTCGAGCGTGCGCTCGAGGTGACGTGCGAGTTTCACCACCGCGTCGGGTTCCGCGCGCGGCAAGGCCGCGTAAAGCTCGCGCAAACGCGCCGGATCGAGCGATGTGTCGAGCGCGAACAGCGCCGCCGGCGGTTCACTCGTCGCGTCGGACACGAACGGGCCGAGGATGATCCGGCCGATGCGCTTGCCGTCGTATTGAATCGCGCAGGCGAGATAGCTCTCGCCGGTCGCGCACGGGAAATTCGCCATGCCGTCATCGGGCAGCGCGAGGCTCTTTACTTTGCCGACCACGTCTTGCAGCAGCGCTCGACCCGCGCGCACCGAGTTCACGAAAGTGTAGAGCGGGATTTGATCGGCCGCGTCCCCCAGCAATTTGCCGTCTTCGCTGAAGATGCGCAGCGGCACGCCGAACAGCTCGTAGAAGCTCTTCGCCATTTCGCCGAGCGCGTCGCGATCGATCAAATCCTCGAGCGCTGCGCCGTGGCCGAGCGTGAGCTCGTCGAAGGTTTTGGCTGCGGCGGGCGGCGGAATCATTCGGCCTCCGGACGGAGCACGTCGAGCGCGCCGCCGACGCAGGCGCGCAAGATTTCCGGCACCGGCTTCGGATTACCGAGTTTTTGCGCGACCTGAGCCAGGAACGCCGCGGCGTCGAAGCCGAACTTTTTGTTCAGGTCGTGCTCGGCGTCGAGCGCGCTCCAAGTCAGATGCAACAGGCCGATCATGCTTTCGACCACACCGATGCCGCGCGTCGCGACCGCGAGGTAGACGGGCTCGCGGCCTTTGGACGCCAACTCGGCGATCTCGGCGTCGCTGCGCACGTCCGGCAAATCTCGTTTGTTGAACTGAATGATCAGCGGCATCTGCTTCAGGGTGAGACCGTGCTGCTTCAGATTCTCCCGCAAATCCATGAAGGATTCGGTGTTGTGCTGCGTCTCGTTCGAGCGCGAATCGGCGATGAACGCGATGCCGTCCGCGCCTTGCACGACCAGACGACGAGTGGAGGCGTGAATCACCTGCCCCGGCACGGTGAACACCTTGAGTCGCACCGCCAGGTTGCCCTGATTCCGGAAGGTGAGCGGCAGGAGATCGAAGAACAGCGTGCGGTCGTCCTTGGTCTCGAGCGTCATCAAGCGACCGCTCGAGCCGGGCTCGGCTGCCTTGTGCAAAGCTTGTAGGTTGGTGGTTTTACCGCTCAGCGCGGGACCGTAGTAAACGAGCTTGATCGTGAGCTCGCGGTTCACGAAATCAAGCTGCACACGTACCTCGGGTCTGCTGTGTCAGAAGCTTGCGCATCCTGCGCCTCACCTTTTGGGGACAATTTACAAAAGTTGAGCCTATCATGGGCTTTCAATGAGCCAAACGGCCGTTCTCGTCTGGCTTTCAGCGGCTTCAGCATTACCTACATTTCGCGCGGACTTGGACGGCTATGCGCAGAGCCGGCTGCTTCGGTTGGAAGCGCCGCGCGAAAATGCCCCGGCGTTTCATGCGGCCGCCTACGCGCCGGACGTGGTCTCGCAGATCGAGATACTGCTCGAAGAGGCGCGCAGTGCGACCGCGTCGCTCGAACAGAGCCGCGCGCTCTCGGCGCTCGAACACGCCGAGCGACTGTTGCGCGATCACCCGGAGCTGCCACAAGCCGCGTGGCTGATGGCCGAAGAGCTCGAGCTGATGGCGGAAGTCGAGAGCAGCGCGCCGGACGGAGCGGGCGCGGCCATGACGCTGCGCCGGCGCGCCGCCGTGCTCGAGGGGATCCGCGCGACACCGTTTTCGGATCATCCCGCGAGCGACGAACCGCGCACGCCGATTCGACACGCGCTCACCATCGAAGGCATCGAGCCGGACGACGTGCTCGAGTGGGACGGCGAACGCGCGAGCACTGAAGTGAGTGTCGCCGCGGGCGAACACCACGCGCGAGTCTCGCGCCACGGCCGCCTGCTCTGGGCGGGCTGGGTCACGGTCGCGGAAAGTGACGCGAGCGTGCGCTTGGCCGTAACCGCAACGCCTCCGTGCAGCCCAGACGACATCGGCGCCGGGCGCTTCGAAAACGGCCGCGCCGTGCCGGCCTCGCACGCCCGCTGCGAAAGCTACGTGCTCGCGCGGCGGCACGCGGGCAGTGGAATCGAGGCCGCGCTATGCAGCAAAGAAAGCTGCGGAAACATCGTATTCTATCGTTATGTGCCGGCGCACGCCGCCACCGTCACGAGCGAGCGCACCTGGCCGCGCTGGGCGACGTACACGATAGTAGCGGCAGCGGGTGTGCTCGCGACGGGCGTCGTGCTCTGGCGTACGGGCGCGTTCGACAAGCCCGCGTCGCAAACGACCACTGTTTGGACCTACATGGGACAAGAAAAGCCGATGGGATTTGGGTTTTAGATGGAGCTCGGGTGAGTCGCGAGCGTTGATTGGCCTTTGGGTTTTTTCTTGCCCTTCGCGTTTCGTTTCGTTTGGCCGCCCGCGCGACGGGGCGCGCGACGGGCGCCTGTTCGGTCAGTTCTTTTTACCCGCCCGTCTTTCGAAAACCGTGATCAGCCCGGCGGAATTAGGAGCTTTGTTTTATTTCCGGGCAGGCGAGCCCAAAGCTCTTCGCGCGCTAGGGCGCGAACGAAGAAAAGATGTGATGATGGTCAGATTTTATTTCTTGCAGGCCCCGTCACGCTGCGCGCCGAGACGTGACGTTCATTCACGTCTCCTCTCCGTCTCTTCTTTCGCGCCCGAGCGCGCGCGAAGGTTGCTAGCCGAATGCCCGGAAATAAATACAAAGCCAGCGAGTTCGCGCGGCTGATCACGGTTTTCGAAAGAGAGGCGGCCACGTTAGAACTGACCGAACAGGCGCCAGCCGCGTCGCTCGGCGCGCGAGCGGCCAAGCGCCCGTACGAAGCGCAGGGCCACAAAACATCCCACAATGACGGATTGAGGAACTGGTACCAGGCATGGCCCCGAAGCGGAGCTCGTGTGTGCAGTGCACTTACTTGCGCGCTTGAGCAAGATTGAGCGAAAGCTGAGCCGAAACGGTTCGACCAAATCGAGCGAGAACGCTAACCTGGCGAGGCATGTTTCGTCGCTCGTTGGCTGTTTTTTTGGGTCTGACTTTGCTTGCCGGTTGTGACTCCGGTGAGAATTCGAGCGACGCGCCGGGAGCGAGCACATCCTCCCCGCTGCGCGGCTGCACGACGGACTCGGCGCCACCCACTGCGCCCGGCGGCTACTACACGAACGGTACCACCGTGTGCACTGCCGACGGCACGCCGCATCTCTTTCACGGCGTCGATCGCCCATCGATGGAGTGGGGTCCCGGCGAAAACATCGAGGCGTCCGATTTCCAACTCATGGGCCAGGACTGGCACGCGAACGTCGTGCGCGTCGCGCTCAACCAAGATTTCTGGCTCTCGGGCGCGACTCTGTACAACTCGAACTATCAATACACCATCGATCAAGTCATCCATTTTGCTGAAGCGGCGGGGATGGACGTGATCTTGGATCTGCATTGGTCGGATCGCGGCGACTTGAGCGTGACCGCGCTCCAAGGCCAAGACCGAAACGGCACCAGCAATCAGCAGCAAATGGCC
>DASYCL010000152.1:0-1866 GCA_036500245.1 Polyangiaceae bacterium
CGCACGTTCGCGCCCTGGCCGGGCAAGATTACCGAATATCATCCGCCCGGCGGCGCCGGCGTGCGCGTGGATTCCGGCGTCTTCGGCGGCTGGACCGTGCCGCCGCACTACGACTCACTCTTGGCCAAGGTGATCGTGCACGCCGCGACGCGCGAGCAGGCGATCACGCGCATGCAGCGCGCGCTCAGCGAATACATCATCGGCGGTATTCGCACGAACATCGACCTGCACAAGCAGTTGCTCGCCTTGCCCGAAGTGATGGACGGCACCATGACCACGCGCACGGTCGAGAATTTCATGGCCGCGCGCGCCAAAGCGAATTGATCGCGAAGCCAAAGTCGCGGCCGTGGCATAGACTCCCGGTATGATCCCGGAGCTCGCGGCCGCGGTGCTGCGCGGCGAAGAACGCGCGATCGCGCGCGCCTGCCGTTTGATCGACGACCGTGGCGCAGGCGTCGGCGAATTGATCGACGCGCTCCAGATCACGTCGCGCCGCGCGCGCATCATCGGCGTCACCGGCAGCCCGGGTTCGGGCAAGAGCACGCTCGTCGCAGCGCTCATTTCGCAATATCGCGCGCTCGGGCAGCGCGTCGCAGTGCTCGCGGTCGATCCTTCGAGCACGTTCAACGGCGGCGCGATCCTCGGCGATCGCGTGCGCATGCAAAAACATTTCGAGGATCCGGGCGTGTTCATTCGTTCGCTCGCCACGCGAGGCGCGCAGGGCGGCCTCTCGCGCTCGGTGCAAGAGCACGTCGTCGTGCTCGAAGCGGCCGGCTTCGACGTCGTGTTGCTCGAAACCGTGGGTGTGGGCCAAGACGAGCTCGACGTGAGCGAAGTGGCCGAGAGCACGATCGTCGTCGCCGTGCCGGGCATGGGGGACGACGTGCAAGCCGTGAAATCCGGCGTGCTCGAGATTGCCGATGTATTCGTCGTGAACAAGGCCGATCGGGATGGCGCCGATCGCGCGGCGCTCGAACTCGAACAGCGGCTGGAATTGGGGCGTGTCGTCTCGGCTCGCGAGGCCTCAGCCCATGCGTGGCGCGTTCCGGTGCTGAAATGCGTGGCGCTGCGCGACGCAGGGCTACCCGAATTGATGCAGGCTTTGGCTGAACATCGCGCTTGGCTCGACACGCCGCCCGGCGCGCTGCGGCGTAGCGAGCGCGCGCGCAAAAGCGCCGAACGCCTGGTTTTTTCGCTAATTCGTGAAGAACTCGCCGGCGCGATCGAAGTCGAGCTCGGGCGCGCTGCGGCGCGCGTTGCCGAGCGCGAGCTCACGCCTCACGCCGCAGCGGCCGAGCTCGTGACTCTGCTCCGCGAAAAGCTCAGCGCGAGCTGACCGAAACCAAATAAGCGACGATGCCTTGCTCTTCGTCCGCCGTGAGGTGCACGCCGTGTTCGTCCCTCATCTCGGCGACCAGCGTCGGCCAAGCCAGCGGCGTCTCCGAACTCGGCTCGCGTAGTTGGTGGCAGCCGGCGCAGCGCTCGACGTAAAGCGATCGGCCGTGTTCGAGCCCCGCAACGGTCGAACCGGGGTACTTCGCGTTCACGCGCGTGGCGTCCGCATGGGTCGCGTGAGGCAACGCGGCGGTACAAGCGGCGAGCGACGAAACGGTGATGGCGGCGAGCAAAACTTTTTTCACGGCAAACTCAAATGCGAAATCCAAACAAGAGGCGCGCTTGCAAGCGCTCGTTTTGATCCAAGTCGAGCGAGCGGCCTGAGCTCGCGCCTTTGAAGGCGGTGATCTGCGGCTCGAGCGCGAGCGTCGCCCACCAGCTTTCGCTGAGCACGGAGACGCTCGGGCCGAGGTACAAAACCGAGCGATCGAGTTGATTCGAGACGACGTTTTGGTTGCGGATTTCGAGGCC
>DASYCL010000153.1:0-4288 GCA_036500245.1 Polyangiaceae bacterium
ATCCGGCGCAGAGCATCCACGTGATCCGGCTTGGCCGCGAAACGGCTTGGTTCAGCATGCGCCCGCCGAATCCGGTGCTCACGCCGCGCTCGGACGAATCCCCTTGGAACGCGCTGATGCGGCTCGAGCCCAAAACGGAAGAATAGCGGCATCGCGCCGAAATTCGCGCTATGGGAGCGCCGAGGCCCGAACTTGTTGAACCACATTTTCGGGCGTGATTCTCGCCGTTTGAGTCGAGACGCCATCGAGACAGCCATGAATGAGCGCAAAAAGCTACTTGACGTGTTTCGCGCTGAAGAGCAGGTTTCACACGTCGATGAACGCCGCTCCTGCATCCACGACTCTGCGAACTGCCGCTGGCAGCTCGGTCGTCGTGTCGGGAGTCGTCGTTGGCCTCGTCGTGCTCGGGCTTATTAGCTCGGGTGCGGTGGCCGGCTGACCTAGAACCTCAGCCCATCAAAGGCCCCCGCACCCACCGAGGTACGGGGGTTTTTTAGTTTTCGCGCTCCGATTTCTTTCCACATTCGTCACCACCAAAACCAAGCAGCATCCAAGCAACCGACACCGAGGAGAACCACACGTGGCCTCACCGCTGAAGAGCATGACCGAACCGAACGCGGATCCGGCAAAACCCAAGCCGGAGACGCAGACCCTCACTGGCGCGCAGATCATCTGGGATACGCTCGTCAACGAAGGGGTCAAGGTCGTCTTCGGTTATCCGGGCGGCGCGATCATGCCGGCGTACGACGCTTTGCCGCAGTACCCCGCGGTTCGACACGTGCTCGTGCGCCACGAACAAGGCGCGGCGCACATGGCCGACGGCTATGCGCGCGCTTCCGGCCAAGTCGGCGTGTGCATGGCGACCTCGGGTCCTGGCGCGACGAACCTCGTGACCGGCATCGCCAACGCGATGATGGACTCAATTCCGATGGTCTGTATCACCGGCCAAGTCTCTTCCGCGATGATCGGCAGCGACGCGTTTCAAGAGGTCGACTTTACCGGCGTGACCTTGCCGATCACCAAGCACAACATCTTGGTCACGCGCGTCGAAGACATCATGCCGGCGATCCGCCAGGCATTTTACATCGCGAGCTCGGGTCGCCCGGGCCCGGTCGTAGTCGATATCACCAAAGATGCGCAGCAAAATAGCTGTGAGCATCGCTACGACTCGTCGCCGATTCGCTTGCCGGGTTATCGGCCCGAGCATCACCCGGTGCCGCGCGAGATCGAACGCGCCGCTGAGATGATCCGCGCCGCGAAGCGCCCGATCATCTTCTGCGGTCACGGCGTGATCGAAGCGAACGCGACCGCGCTGCTGCTCGATTTCGTGCAAAAGACGGGCATTCCGGTGGCGCAAACCTTGCTCGGCTTGGGTGGCTTTCCGGCCACTCACGACTTGAGCTTGGGCATGATGGGCATGCACGGCGAAGCTTGGGTCAATACCGCGATTCAAGAAGCCGATTTGATCATCGCGCTCGGCATGCGCTTCGACGATCGCGTGACCGGCAATTTGAAGACCTACGCGCAGAACGCCAAGAAAATCCACGTCGAGCTGGATCCGGCCGAGATCAACAAGAACGTCAAAGTCGACCTGCCGTTGGTCGGGGACGTGCGCGAGATTTTGCGGCTCCTGGTGCCGCAACTCGAGAAGCGCAACTGCGACGAGTGGAACGCGCACATCGCCGAGTTGAAGGGCGACAGCGCCGTCCGCGAGATCCAGAGCTTGCCGGACAACGGCTGTTTGTTCGCCGCGCACGTGATTCACGATCTGTGGCGCTACACGCAAGGTCGCGCGCTCGTCGTCACGGACGTGGGCCAGCACCAAATGTGGGAAGCCCAATATTACAAGCACGACTACGCGCGCAAACTGCTCACCTCCGGCGGCGCGGGCACGATGGGCTTCGCTTTGCCCGCAGCGATGGGCGCGCGCATGGCCTGCCCCGAAGACGACGTTTGGGTCGTCGCGGGGGACGGCGGTTTTCAAATGACCGCGTCCGAGCTCGCCACGTGCGCGCAAGAGGACATCAAGGTCAACGTCGCGATCATCAACAATGGCTACCTCGGCATGGTGCGCCAGTGGCAACAGTTCTTTTATGGGGGCCGCTACGTCGCGACTCCGATCAAGAGCCCGGACTACGTCAAATTAGCGGACGCGCATGGCCTGAAAGGCATTCGCGTCACGAAGCGCAGTGAAGTGCAGGCTGCGGTCGAAGCCGCGCGCGCCGCCAAAGAGACCTGCATCATCGACTTCCGCGTCGAGCAAGAAGACAGCGTGTACCCGATGGTCCCCGCGGGCGCCGATCTCGACAAGATGATTCGCCGCCCCGTGCCCGTCGCTGCTAGCGGCGAATTGCCTTCAGAAGAGCTGCCCGGCGAGCCGCTCAAAGACGTTTCAAAGGCCCACAATCCCATCTTCGAAACCGGGAAAGATCATTGAGCATGGCCCAGTCTGAATCCCCCACCCTGCGTCACTTCGTAGCTTACGTGGAAGATCAGCCCGGCGTTCTCAATCGGGTCACGTCGCTCTTTCGCCGCCGCTGTTACAACATCGTGTCGCTCAATGTCGGGCGCACGCATGAGGCGGGCATCTCGCGCATGACCTTCGTGGTCGAAGCGGACGAAGATACCGCACGCCGCATCGAAGCCAATTTGTACAAATTGGTGAACGTCCTCAGCGTGGAAGACATCACCGAAAAGCCGAACCTGATCCGAGGGCTCGCCTTAATCAAGGTCACGGTCGGCCAGGAAAAGCGCTCGGAAGTACTGCAACTGGTCGAAGTGTTCCGCGGCCAAGTGATCGATCTCGACACCGACACCATGATCATCGAGCTCGCCGGCCAACAGAGCAAGATCGATACGCTCGTCACCGTGCTCGCTCCCTACGGAATCGCGGAAATGGTGCAAACGGGCACGGTCGCGATGACGCGTGGGGTGAAAGGTGAGGCTGCTACAGGAGCTAGCCAACAGCCTCCTGCGAGTATCAGAAGTGTCTCGGCTGCGTGAGAACATGTACTCAACTCGTCCGTACTTCAGACCTTTTTTTGGCCCTGCGCGGCGGCAACGCGTTTGGCCGCCCGCGCGTGCAGCGAGGTGCCCGCCGCGCTTCAAGATGCGCGAGCGGCCAAACGCCGCAAGTCACACAAGGCCGAAAAAAAGCTGCCAAATCGCACCGACCTCCCGCAGCTGAATTTGGTTTGGCGCCAAATACGCCGCGGCATGAACTGATAAACCCCAAACAAAAAAATATCATGACGAACCAAGGCCCAAAGCATACGAAACCCCCCTCTGATTACGTGCGAATCTTCGACACGACGCTTCGCGATGGCGAGCAGTGTCCCGGCGCGACGCTTACGTCGGAAGAGAAGCTCGAGGTGGCCCGTGCGCTTTCACGCCTGGGTGTGGACGTGATCGAAGCTGGGTTTCCGTCGGCGTCGCCGGACGATTTTCAAGCGGTGCGCGACATCGCGCAGTCGATCGGGATGGAGGCGATCAGCGGGCGGCCGAGCGCCGAGCCGCCGATCATCTGTGGTCTAGCGCGCGCGACCGAGAAGGATATTCAGACGGCCTTCGATGCGATCAAAATCGCGAAATTTCCGCGCATTCACATCTTCCTCGCGACGTCGCCGCTGCATCGCGAACACAAGCTGCGCATGTCGAAAGAGCAAGTCGTGGCGCGCGCTCGCGAGATGGTAACGTTCGCGAAGACGCTCTGTGACGACATCGAGTTCAGCCCCGAAGACGCGGGCCGCACCGAGCCCGATTTCTTGCATGAAGTCCTGAGCGCAGTAGTCGAGTGCGGCGCGACCACGTTGAATATTCCGGACACCGTCGGTTACACGGTGCCGTCGGAGTTCGGCGCGATCATCGATGGCATCGTGAAGAATGTGAAGGGTGTCGAGAACGTCGTGATCTCGGTGCACTGCCACGACGATTTGGGGCTCGCGACCGCGAACGCGCTCGCGGGCATCGCCGCTGGTGCGCGCCAAGCCGAGGTGTGCGTGAACGGCATCGGCGAGCGCGCGGGCAATACATCGCTCGAAGAAGTGGTGATGGCTTTGCAAACGCGGCAACCGATGTTCGGCTTGAAGACGGGCATCGACGCGACGCAACTCGTGCGCACGAGCCGGCTCGTGAGCGTGCGCACGGGCATGGTCGTGCCGCCGAACAAGGCAATCGTCGGCGCGAACGCCTTCGCGCACGAATCCGGCATTCACCAAGACGGCATGCTGAAACACGCCGGAACCTACGAAATCATGCGGCCGGAGACGGTCGGCGCGAGCAAGACCTT
>DASYCL010000154.1:0-13063 GCA_036500245.1 Polyangiaceae bacterium
GGGAAAAGACGCGGGCGCGGCGGGCAGAGCGCTCGGCATCGTGAGCGTCGCGGGCTTTGCCGCGGGCGCCGTGGCGTCCGCGTTCGGCGCCTACTTCATCCTCTCGAGTAGCTCCGATCACGAGACGGCAGTGTCCGGCTCGTTCGCGCCCGAGACTGCATTTTTCTCGCTACGACGAAGCTTCTGAATTCATGCTGAATCAAGCGGCCATCGAGTGGGAGGGCCGCGCAATTTGAGTTACGGTAGCGTGTTCTGCGGCCGTTCGTCATGACCTCGAAGCTTCGCGCAAGTTCGCTGATCCTGTTCGCGATCGGCTTGCCACTCGGCGGCTGCTTCGTATCGTTTCAGGACTACCCGCTCGCGACCGGCGGTTCGAGCGGTACCAATGTGGTGACGGCGAACGCAGGTGATTCGAGCAGCGCGGGCTCGACCCGTGGCGGTTCGGATTCCGGTGGTGGAGACCAGGGCGGCTCCTCCGTGGACGGCGGGACGGAGCAGGGCGGGACTGCGGGTTCGTCAGCAGGCGGCGCCGGCGGCGTTGACACGGCATCGATCGACTTGATTGACGACTTCGAAGATGGCGACGCGCAGCTCTCGCTCGTGGGTGGGCGCGACGGCTCTTGGTTCATCACGAACGACGGCCATGGCCAACAGACGCCGCTGCCGAACGGCCCGACACTGCCGTCACTCCTGATGCCGCCGCGCGGCATGAGCACGCGCGCGATGCACACGACTGGTTCGGGCTTCAGTGTGTGGGGTGCGGCGCTGGGCGTGAATTTTCTCTCCGGAATGGCCCCACCACCTTACGACGTCAGCATGTATCAGGGTCTCACGTTCGCGTTGAAGCTCGGCAAACCGACGGCGGTCAAGCCCATGCGGGTCGCGGTCAGCGACTACGACACGACTTACGGTTGCCGAACCTGCGGCGACCACTTCGGCTCCAGCGTCAATGCGGGCGATGAATTTACGATCATTCAGCTGCCGTTTTCCTCGTTCAAACAACTGGGCTTTGGCACTGCGCCGCCGTCGCATGCGTTCGATCCCAAGCGCACGTACACGGTGTACTTCTCCTGGACGCAAAATCAGACGTTCGACGTCTGGATCGACGACTTGAGCTTCTACTGAGCTGGAGAACGCGCGCGGCTCGCTGGAATAATTTCTTCGCAGCACCCAAGCTCGCTCGGCCCGAAGGAGTCTGACTTCGTGCATGACGAAGGTGCAGGAAAGCTCCGGATTGCATTCGCTCGCGCAGTTGCGGCTCGAAGCGGAACGCGAGCAGAGGCTGGCCGAGGCGCGCGCGCAGGCAGAGGCCGAGCAACGCGCGCGGCTCGAGCGTGAACGCGAGCGCGCGCGCCGCCAACTGGAAAGCGATGAGCGCGAGCTCGCGCTTCGTCGTGAGCGTGAATCGGCTCAGCGCGGTGAGGTTGCCGAGCTCGAAGCGGCGCGCGCGAGTGAGTTCGAGCGCGCGGAGCTCGAAGCGCGCGCGCGTCGCCAGGAGGCTGAGCTCAACGCGCGCGTGACGGAACTCGAGCGCATGCGCAGCGACCAACAACCGCCGGTGCCGCTGCCGAGCGCTGTCGGCGGTAAATCGAAGCGTCCGCCGCGCCCGCACTCGACGCCGGAGCCGCACCCGCCTTGTGGCGACGCATCCGATCCGCTGAACCCGTGCCTCAAGCCTTGAAGCGAGCTTCCGCGCGGAGCTCAATGCCCGACGACACGGCGTAAACTTTCCAGCAAGAAGAGCTCGGTCTCGTCGAAGTGATCGGTGTGCGCGCCGAGCTTCGCGACATAGCTTTCGAGCGCGAGCAGATTGGGATAGAGCCCGCTTCGAACCAGCGCGTGAATCACGTTCACCGCGTCTTCCGGCAGTGGCCGATTCATCAGCTGATAGAGCGTGACGGCGTAGTTCATGAACGCCGCGCTGCGTGTTTCGCCGGCCAACCGCGCCGCCGAGACGACGACGTGCTCGCAGAGTTCACGACTGCTCGGATGCTGCTCGAGCAAGAGCTCGTGCACGCGCATCAAGATCGGACCGAGCCGGCGCTCGGCTTCGTCGAGATTGCCAGCGGTGAGCGTGTCGTCGAGCGTGGTGATGGCTTTGGCGAGCGAGTCGCTGCCGGGAGGATTGCTGCTTTGCCGCGCGACCAGCGGCGCAGCCGACACCACCGGAGTCAGGATCGGTTCGACGCGCATGTTCATGCGCGCGGGTGTCGGCGGACGACTGGTGCCGGTGTGTAGCTCCTCGACCAGCGTCGTCTTCTCCGCGCCCGATGCCGTGTCCGCCGTGATGCGATAGCGATTGGGCTCCGGCTCCGGCTCCGGCGCAGGTTCGAGCTGTACGTCCACGAGCTCGAGCTCGTGCGTGCAGATGCGCATTACGTCTCCCGAGCGCAACTCGGTCGGACCGTGAATGCGCGCGCCGTTCACGTAGACGCCGTTTTGGCTGCCGAGATCTTCGACCACGATTTGCGCTGCGCTGACCCAGAGCCGCGCGTGCCGGCGCGAGACCGCCGGATCGCTGATCGCAAGCTCACACTCTGGGCTGCGACCCAAATACAATTTGCCCGAGCGCAGCGTGATCAAGCATTGCCGATAGCGAAGCTTCACACCAACGGGATCGCCGACGAGTCGCTGCTCGCTGATGGGATCGTCTTGACTCGAAGCGGGAGAAGGTTCGCTGATGGGCACGGACTAGAAAATCCTAATCTAACTAGGATTGCACTAGCTCGAGGCTCTCGACAACGGATCCTTTTGGTCCTTTTCCGATTTACTCATGCGCCTTTTTTTCAGCGCTGCGGTGCGGCGCGCCGCGGAGCCCGCACTCGGTTCGAGATCCGCGCGCGCGGGCGCGTCTTTTCTCGTAAACCATCGCGCGAATTCCAGGGAAATTCGGCCTCAGTTCGATGAGCGGAGCATCCGGAACTAAACCATGGGTCTCGAGCGAGTGTGCTCAAATTGCTCGGGGCGGTGGAAATTGACGGTTATTCACGACTTCGAATCACCGCCCACGGCCGAACGAATTCAGCCCCACCACTTCGAGAGTCGAGACTCGGATTTTGCGGGCCGCGCGCTGTAGTGAGAAGTGTCGTTGTAGACTACGAGTCGCGCGCGCACGGGATCTTTGAAGTCGAGCACATTCAAGCAGGCGGGTGATTGGTCCAAGCGATCGCGATAGCCGCGCGCATCGATGCCGAGCAAGCTGCACAAAACCAAGCGAATGGTGGCCTTGTGCGAGACGACTGCGACGGTTTTGCCACTGTGCGCGACGACGATCTTGCGCACCACCGGCAACGCGCGGGCCATCACCGAGAGGCCCGACTCGCCGCCTTCGGGCGCGAACGTAAAGGGATCTGCTTCCCAAGTTTCGTATTCTTTGGGAAAGCGTTGTTCGACTTCGCGGCGCGTCAACTGCTCCCAATGTCCGTGGTCGATCTCGCGCAGATCCGCATCAACCTCAGGGGTGAGTGGATGTGCGCCAATCACGAGTTTCGCGGTCTCGCGTGTGCGACTCAGCGGGCTCACGTAGACGGCGGCGAGATCGGCGTCCGCTAGGCGCTCGCCGAGCCGGCGTGCTTGATTGCGTCCCTCGTCGGAGAGCTCGACATCGGTCGAGCCGGCGAAGCGATCTTCGGCGCTGAGCACGGTCGCGCCGTGCCGGATCAGCATCACGCGCGTGGTCATCGTGACGTTTTCGGGGTGGCGTTGCCGAGTTGCGAGATGTCGCGCACGGCGCCGCGTGCCGCGCTGGTGGTCATGTGCGCGTAGGCTTGCAGTGCGGTCGACACGACGCGGTCGCGGTTCGGGCGGAATGCGTCGCGGCCGCGCGCTTCCTTGGCTTCGCGGCGCTGCGCCAGCACGCGCTCGTCGACCAAAACGTCGACGCGGCGCTTCGGGATGTCGATCAAGATGCGATCGCCTTCTTCGACCAGCGCGATCGCGCCGCCCTCCGCGGCTTCGGGCGAAGCATGGCCGATGCTCAAGCCCGAAGTGCCGCCGCTGAAGCGACCATCCGTGATCAGCGCGCAAGCTTTGCCGAGCCCTTTGCCCTTCAAGAACGAGGTCGGGTAGAGCATCTCTTGCATGCCGGGGCCGCCCTTCGGCCCCTCGTACACGATCACGAGGACGTCGCCCGGTTTGATTTGATCGGCCAGGATCGCGTCGCAAGCGGCGTCTTGCGAGTGGAAGATACGCGCGGGGCCTTCGAATTTCCAAACCGATTCGTCCACGCCCGCGGTCTTCACGATGCAGCCGTCGACCGCGATGTTGCCGTACAAGACGGCCAGGCCGCCTTCGCTGGTGTACGCGTGCGGTACGTCGCGGATGCAGCCTTTTTCGGCGTCTGAATCCATGTCCGCGAAGTATTTGTCTTGCGAGAACGCGACCTGCGTCGGCACGCCGCCGGGCGCGGCGAGCGCGCGCGCTTTGGCTTCGGCGAGCGTTGTGGCGCGGCGCACGTCCTGCTTGTCGATGGCTTCGCCGATGGTTTTTTCGTGCACCGTGTGCACGTTTCGGTGGATCAAACCGGCGCGATCGAGCTCGCCCAAGATCGTGAAAATGCCGCCCGCGCGGTGCACGTCTTCGACGTGATAGTGCGAGGACGGCGCGACTTTGCAGATGCTCGGCGTCTTGCGCGACAGGCGATCGATGTCCGACATCTTGAAATTGACGCCCGCTTCTTCGGCGATGGCCAAGATGTGGAGCACGGTGTTGGTCGAGCCGCCCATCGCGATGTCGAGCGCCATCGCGTTTTCGAAGGCTTCGAACGTGGCGATGTTGCGCGGCAAGACCGAGCTATCACCCTGGAGGTAGAAGCGGTTGGCCATCTCCACGATGCGCTCGCCCGCGGATGCGAAGAGCTCCCAGCGCCGCGCATGCGTCGCGAGCAGGGTGCCGTTGCCGGGTAGCGCGAGGCCGAGCGCCTCGTTCAAGCAATTCATGCTGTTGGCGGTGAACATGCCGGAGCAGGAGCCGCAGGTCGGGCAGGCCGAGCGCTCCATCTCCTTCAATTCGGCGTCGCTCACTTTGGCGTCGCTGGAAGCGATCATCGAGTCGATCAAATCCAATTTGCGGATCAGCGGTTTGCCGTCGCGGTCGTTCGTGCCCACGATTTTGCCGGCTTCCATCGGGCCGCCCGAGACGAAAATGGTCGGGATGTTGAGCCGCATCGCGGCGAGCAACATGCCCGGCGTGATCTTGTCGCAGTTCGAGATGCACACGAGCGCGTCCGCGCAGTGCGCGTTCACCATGTATTCCACGCTGTCTGCGATCAGCTCGCGGCTCGGCAATGAATAGAGCATGCCGCCGTGGCCCATCGCGATGCCGTCATCGACCGCGATGGTGTTGAACTCGACGCCCCAGCCGCCCGCGGCATCGATCACCTTTTTGACGCGCTGGCCGACATCGTGCAGGTGCACGTGTCCGGGCACGAATTGCGTGAAGCTATTGGAGATGGCGATGATGGGCTTTTCGAAATCCGCATCCTTCATGCCCGTGGCGCGCCACAAAGAGCGAGCGCCGGCCATATTGCGACCTTGGGTGGAAGTGCGACTCCGGTAACCGTTCATGCCGGTAAGCTAGCGCTTTTTTCGGGCGGAGGGAGTCGCCAGCGCGCCGGAGTGCGCTAAATCCAGGCTTTTTTTCGACGCTGACGCGTTTCGTCCGCGCCGCCGGTGGATTTCAGTTTGGATCCGCGCGCGGCTTTGCTCCGCCGCCACTTCGTCGAGCGAGAGTGCTAGCGTCGCGGCATTGGGGCATGCCCGTTCCTTTGCCGCCCGCGGATTCTGCCTATGTCGCGCCTGCGCCGGAAAGCGCAACGGCTGCGAGCGCGAGTGGCTTGAGCCAACCCCAAAATCAACCACCAGCGACGAGTGACGCGCCGATCGAAGTGACGGTCCAAGGCCAGCGTCCGCGCGCGGCGCCCGACGCGGAACTGATCACGCGCTCCTCGGCGCGTGAATTGCCGGGCGCGTTCGGCGACCCGCTGCGCGCGGTCGAATCCGAGCCGGGCGTGACGCCGATCGTTTCTGGGTTGCCTTATTTCTACGTGCGCGGCGCGCCGCCGGCGAGCGTCGGCGTGTTCATCGACGGCATCGAAGTGCCGCTGCTTTATCACGCATTTTTCGGACCTTCGGTGATTCACCCGGGGCTCTTCGATCGCGTCGATTTTTACAAGGGCGCGGCGCCTTCGAACTTCGGTCGCTACGCGGGCGCGATCATCGACGCCGAGACGCGCGCGCCGCGTTACGAGTTCAACGGCGAAGCGAGCGTGCGCATCATCGATGCCGGCGCGCTGATCGAAGCGCCGTTCGCCGACGGTCGCGGCAGCGCGCTCGTCGCGGGGCGCTACTCGTACACCGGGCTCGTGCTCTCGCTGCTGAGCGCGACCAAGCTTCAGTATTGGGACTACCAAACGCTCGACGCATATCGCTTGAGTTCGCACAGCACCCTCAGCGTGTTCGCGTTCGGCGCGTTCGATTTGTTTTCCTCGGGAGACCCGAATTTATCCGGACAAATCGGCGGCGAAACGCAGTTTCATCGCTTCGATCTGCGCTACGACTTCACGCCGGACGAAAGCACCAATCTGCGCGTCGCGCTGACCGGCGGCCTCGATCGCACCGCCGACGAAGACGGCACCGGCGCGCTGCGCGACGACTCGCTGCGCGCGCGACTCGAACTGCGTCACGAATTCGACGCGCACGTCGGCATCGACGCCGGCGCCGACGCGCGGCTCGACTCATTTCGCCTAGACGCATCGACGATGCGCGTCGACTACTCGGATCTGACCACGCTCTTTCCATCGCGCACCGACGACACCGGCGGCGCGTACGTGAGCTTGCGCTTGCGCCCGGAGCGCCGCATTCGCTTCGTGCCCGGCGTGCGCGCGGACGTGTACGCGGTCGAAGGCGGCGTGAAGGGCGCGATCGATCCGCGTTTTTCCAGCGAATTTTTGCTATCGAAGCGCGTCGTGGTCGAGCAAAGCATCGGCCTCTCGCATCAACGCCCGAATTTTTTGCCCGGGGTTCCAGCCGCTTCGGTCGGCACGCTGCAAGGCGGGCTCGAAAGCGGCGCCGTGTTCGACGCAGGCGTGCGCTACAAGCCGGGCGGCGACTTGACGCTCTCGACGTCCGTGTTCCGCACCGCGTTCTTCGACGTCGTCGATCCGATCGGCACCCAGCGCGACTTCACGATCGACCGCGCCGCGCTGAACGATCGCGTTACGATTCAAACCGCGGGCATCGAAGCGCGGATCAGTCGCCCGCTCACGCGGCACTTGGGCGGCTTTTTGGCGTACACCTATTCGCACTCGGTGCGTCACGGCGCCGGCATCACCACGATCTCGGGTTACGATCGGCCGCACGTCGCGCAGGCGGCGTTGACGGCCGATTTCGGCTGGAACGTGCGCGGTGGCGCCCGCGCCGTCTACTACAGCGGCGTGCCCGCGCTCTTGCTCAATGAGGGCACGCCGCATTTTTCGGAGAGCGTGCGCGGCCCGGCTTTCTTTCGCTTGGATCTGCGGCTCGAGAAGCGCTTCAACTTCAGCGCGCCGCGCTACTTGAGCATCGTGGCTGAAGTGTTGAACGCGACGGGTAGCGAAGAGGTGCTCCGCGCGGAGTGCGGGACGTTGTGCCAGGCGGATAAGTCGGGGCCGGTGGTGTTGCCGAGTGTGGGGGTGGAGGGGGGATTTTAGGGCGCAGGCACAGGCGACCAGTAGTTCAGGCCAGCGGTCGGCTGTTGTGCCAACCCGTGGCCCAAACATGATCGGCATGTCCGGAGATCCCCTTCTAGAACCGCTGGGAGCTGCGAGACACAGCCGAGATCTACGGTTTTCTCCCGCGGGCATGCCGCGTGCTTTCGGGTCGCGCATGTCCCAAGTCAGGTTGGCGCGTGGTCTGGTTGCGCTTGTCGGTGCCGTATGTTTGCTGAGCGCCTGCTCTGGAGGTGATTCGAGCAGTAGCGGGTCTAGCGCGGGCGCTGCGGGATTGAGCAGCAGCTCGGCGGGGCAGTCATCGGGTGGCGCGAGTGCGGGCACTGGCGGGGGTTCGGCGGGGGACAAGACTAGCGCAGGCGCTGGCGGAGCCGTCGGAGGAGGCGGTGGCGCGGTCGCAGCCGGCGGAAGCGGTGGCACTGTCGCTTCAGGAGGTGCCGGCGGCACGGTCGCGGCTGGGGGCAGCGACGCCGCGTGCTCCAGTGCGACCCCGCCGACCGCGTGCCCCAGCGACCCGCAACAGATCGGCTATTGCCAATCGGGGACGAAGTGTTGCTATGGCGGCGAGCTGTGGACCTGTATGTGCACCGACGGCTGCACGTTCGAACATCTGAATTTGTTCTAACGATGCCGAGCGAGTGGCGTCAGCCGCGCTCGCGGGCGAACCGAGGCGGCGACTGTCGGCGTGCTCGAGCTACGGCTCGAACCCACTGCCCGTCACTTCGAGCCCCACGTGCAACGCTTGCTCGCGCGACGAGCCCCCGACCGCGATTTCGAAATGCCCACTCGGCACTCGCCACGCATGCGTCGATGCATCGAAAATTGCGAAATCACGCGGCCTGAGCTCGATGCTCGCGGTTTCGGTTTCATTGGGATTCAACGTGATGCGGGTAAAGCCGCGCAGCACGCGGGGCGGTTCGCCGGCGCTCGGCGGAAAACTCAAATAGAGCTCTGCGATTTCGCTGCCCGAGCGAGGACCCGTGTTCGCGACGTCGAAGCGCGCGATCACGTTGCCGGGCGCGCTGCCCGTCGCGAGCGTCAGTCCGGAATAGGCGAACGTCGTATAGGAGAGGCCGAAACCGAAGGCGAAGAGTGGCTCTTTGCCGGCCGCGTCGAGCGCGCGATAACCGATCTCGAGCGCTTCGTCGTAGTTGACGGTCAGCGAAGTTTCGGGGCGCGGCAAATCACTTTCAGTTTGCGGGAAGGTGAGTGGCAATTTGCCGCTCGGACTTTGGTCGCCGTAGAGCACGGACGCGAGCGCATTGCCATTTTCTTGCCCTGGATACCAATCGACGAGCACCGCGCGCACTTGGTCGAGCCAAGGCATGAGTACCGCGCCCGGCGTGTTCAAAACTACGACGGTGTTCGGGTTTGCCGCGGCTACTTTGCTGATCACGTCGTCGAGGCCCGTCGCGAGTGACGGTCGATCGGCGCCTTCGCTCGAGGGCACCGTCACGAAAACGATGGCGACATCGGCTGCTGCCGCGGCCGCGCTCACGCTGTCCGTCGTGCCGTCGTCGTAAGTTGCGGCATTGCCGATGCGCGCCGTGATCGCGGCGAGCGGCGAAACGATGTACGGCGGGTTCACGAACGCGGAGCCGCCGCCGACCGCGCTTGGTTTCGTGTTGCCGGCTTCCCCCACAATCAAAATCGAACGCGATGGATCGAGCGGCAGAATTTGCGCATCATTCTTGAGCAAAGTGATGCTCTCGGTCGCGGCTTCGCGCGCGAGCGCTGTGTGCTCGTCCGAAGTAACGATCGATGACGGCGTGCCGGTCGGCGGATCGTCGAGCACGCCGACGCGAGCGAGCGCGGCCACGATGCGCGTCACCATGTCGTCGAGGCGCGTTTTGGGCACGGCGCCCGAATCCACGGCTGAGCCGAGCCCGCCGAACCAATGCCCGAGCGGCATTTCGAGATCGAGTCCGGCATTCGTGGATGCTGCGAGGCTTTGCGTCGCGCCCCAATCCGAAACCACGAAGCCCGAGAAGCCGAGCTCGGTTTTCAAATCACCGAGCGTGTCCGGATTCTCGCAGGCATAAACACCGTTCACTCGATTGTAGGAGCACATCACCGCGCCCGCGCCGGCTTCGACGCTGGCAGCGAACGGCGCTTCGTAGATTTCGTGCAGCGTGCGTTCGTCGATGCGCGAGTCTCCGCCGACGCGGTTGGTCTCTTGCTCGTTGCCCACGAAGTGTTTGGCCGTGGCGACGACTTTTTGGCTTTGAATGCCGATCACGTCGCGCGCGGCGAGTCGGGCGGACAAATACGGATCTTCGCCGAAACCCTCGAAAATGCGGCCGCCCGCTGGGGTGCGCGCGAGGTTCATCATCGGGCCGAGTTGAATCATCGCGCCCTTGCCGCGCTCTTCCGCGGCCATCGCCGCGCCCCAACGCTCGACCAAATCCAAATCCCAAGTCGCTGCGAGCGCGATCGGTGCCGGGAACGCAGTCACGTCCGAAAAGCGCGCGACGCCGGCCGGGCCGTCTTGCAAGGTCAGCGCGGGTAAGCCTGGTGCCGGCGCGACATTGCCGACGTATGGCCCGGAGCTGCCTTGCACGAACGCAAGCTCGTCTTGCTCCGACCAATTGGCGATCAGTTTTTGGGCGCGCGCTTCGCTCTGCTGAACGCCGCTCACTTTGCCGTTCGGCGACAGATTCGTTGGCTCGATCGAGCACAGATCGAGTGTGCCGCTGCTGAAAGATGCAACGTCGCTCGCGCAGACACGCGGTGTCCAGGGTTGATGCGTCGCGCTGCTCTGATCGTAGAGTGGTGAGTCGCAGCCGCCAAACGCGAGTGCGACACACGCAACACAAACGAGCTCGACGGCATTCCACGACATGAAGCGTGGATGCTAGCCGCGCTCGGAAATTGCGTCGAGCGTGCAGTGTTCGACTATTCGGCGTGCGCTTCGGTCGATTCGAGCGCGGGCGCGTGCGTCGGGTAGCGCTTTTTGCGCGTGAAGCGATCGAGCGACAAGTAGGTGACGGGCGTCGTGTAGAGCGTCAAGAGCTGCGATAAAATCAAGCCGCCCACGATCGAAATGCCGAGCGGTTTGCGCATCTCCGAGCCGATGCCTGTGCCCAAGGCGAGTGGCAGTGCGCCGAGCAACGCGGCCATCGTGGTCATCAAAATCGGACGGAAACGCAAGATGCACGCTTCGCGGATCGCGTCGTGCGCCGAAAGATTCTTGTCGCGGCGCGCTTCGATCGCAAAATCGATCATCATGATCGCGTTTTTCTTCACGATGCCGATCAAGAGGATCAAGCCGACCATCGCGATCACGTTGAACTCGATCTTGAAGAGCAGGAGCGCGAGCAGCGCACCGACGCCGGCCGACGGGATCGTCGACAAGATCGTGATCGGGTGGACGTAGCTTTCGTAGAGTACGCCGAGCACGATGTAGACGGTGAGCAGCGCAATCATCAAGAGCACGGGCTGGCTCGACAGGGACGAAGAAAACGCCTGCGCCGTGCCCGCGAACGCCGCGTGAATGCTGGGCGGCATGCCGATGTCGCGCTCGGCCAAGTCGATCGCTTTCATCGCGTCTCCCAGCGACGAGCCGGGGCCGAGGTTGAAGCTGAGCGTGACCGACGGAAATTGCCCTTGATGATTGATCGCGAGCGGCGTGAACGTGATCGATGAGTGCGTGATCGCGGGCATCGGCACTTGCGCGCCGGTGGGCCCGCCGACATAGAGCTCGTTCAAGCTCTCCGGTCCGACCTGGAATTCCGGCTTGGTTTCGATCACGACGCGGTACTGGTTCAAGGGACCGTACATGGTCGCGATTTGGCGCTGGCCGTAGGCGTCGTAGAGCGCGTTGTCGATCGCGGCGGGCGTGATGCCGAGCCGCGCCGAGGTGTCGCGATCGATGCCGAGCTGCAACGTGAGCCCCGAAGTCTGTTGGTCGGTCGCGACGTCCTTCAGGATCGGGATTTTCCTGAAGCGGTCGAGCACCTTCGGCGCCCAATCGCGGAGCTCGTCCAAATCCGCGTCTTGGAGCGTGTATTGATATTGCGTGCGCGATGAGCGACCGCCGACACGGATGTCCTGCACGGCCTGCAAAAATAGACTCACGCCCGCGAGCCTGCCGAGCTGCGGGCGGAGCCGACCGATGATGGCGTCCGCGCTGGTCTTGCGCGGCGGGATCGGTTTCAAATCGACGAACACGGTTCCGGTGTTGCCGGTCGAGCCGCTACCGGAGCCGATGAACGAGACCACGTTCGCGACGTCCGGATCCGCTTGCACGATTTGGTTCACCGTGAGCTGCTTCTGGTACATCGTCTTGAACGAGACGTCTTGCGGCGCTTCGGAGAAGCCTGCGAGCAGGCCCACGTCTTGTTGCGGGAAGAGCCCTTTCGGCGAGACGATGAACAGAAATACGGTCAGGCCGATCGTGCCGAGCATGATCGCCTGCACCAAAAAGCGGTGATTCAAGACCCAGTCGAGCGAGCGTTCGTAACCGCGCAAAATGGCGTCGAACGCGCGCTCGGAGGCGTTGAACCATTTCCCGTGATCGTGGCCAGCGGGGCGCAAGAGGCGCGAGCACATCATCGGCGTGAGCGTGAGCGAGACTAGCGCCGAGAAGCCGATCGCGATACTGAGCGTGACCGCGAATTCGCGGAACAAGCGCCCGACGATGCCGCCCATCATCAAGAGCGGAATGAACACCGCCAAGAGCGAGCACGTGATCGAGACGATGGTGAACCCGATTTGCTTCGCACCTTCGAGCGCGGCCTGGAGCGGACTCTTCCCGTGCTCGATGAAACGGGTGATATTTTCGGTGACGACGATCGCGTCGTCGACCACGAAGCCGGTCGAGATGGTGAGCGCCATCAGGGACAAAATGTCCACGCTGTACCCGAGCAGGTACATCGCGCCGAAGGTGCCGACGAGCGAGAGCGGCACCGCGACGCTCGGGATCAAAGTCGCGCGAAAACTTCGCAAAAATACGAACACGACGCCGATGACGAGCACTACGCTCAAAACCAGCGTACGCTCGACGTCCGCGACCGAGCCGCGGATCGATTTGGTGCGTTCGACCGCGACTTCGGTTTTGATTGCTGGCGAAATCGATTTGACGAGCTCGGGCACGAGCTGGGTCACGCGCTCGGTCACGTCGATGATGTTCGAACCGGGTTGCCGGCGAATGATCAATAGAACCGCGTGTTTACCGTTGAACCACGCGGCGACGCGGTTGTTCTCGACGTCGTCGAACACCGTCGAAACTTCGTTCAAGCGAACTGCTGAGCCGTTTCGATACGCGATGATGAGATGTCGAAACGCGTCCGCGCCGAACAATTGATCGTTCGCGCCGATGACTTGCGATTGGGTACTGGTGGAGATGCTGCCCTTGGC
>DASYCL010000155.1:0-11970 GCA_036500245.1 Polyangiaceae bacterium
CGCCTGCGTCGATCTCGTCGGCGGTGATTCGCAGCGCTTCCAGCATTGGTTGCTCTTGCCCGAGCTGGTTCACACCGGCTCGCTGATCGTCGACGACGTGCAAGATCACTCGGAGGTGCGGCGCAAGGGGAAACCCGCGCATGCGCTGTGGGGCGTGCCGCTCGCCATCAACGCGGGCACGGCCGCGTACTTCTGGGGTCAGTACGTGATCGAACATTCGGAGCTGTCGCCCGCCGAAAAGGTTAGCGTGTACGAGATTTTCTTTCACACGCTCCGAGCAGCGCACGCCGGCCAGGCCCTCGACATTGCCGGCCATCACGACTTGCTCGACGCAGCGGCGACGAGCGGCGACAGCAGCGCGCTCGAGCGGCGCGTGCGCCACACGCATTTACTCAAATCAGCAGTGCCGGCGGGTAACCTGGCGCGCATTGGCGCCGTGCTCGGCGGTGGCAGCGAGGCGCAGTCACGCGCGCTCGGCGAGTATTTCGAGCGCCTAGGTGTCGCCTTTCAGATCATGGACGACGTGCTCAATCTGGATGGCTTCGAGCCAGGCCTCAAGCAAACCGGCGAAGATCTGCGCGAAGGAAAGGTCACCTTCCCAGTCGCGCGCGCCCTCGGGCGCCTGCCCGGCCCTGCGCGCGAAGCATTGGTCGCGCTGCTGCGCCGGCCGCAACGCAGCGAAGCGGAAGTGGCCGAAGCGATCGCCATGTTGCGAGAAGGCGGTGCGCTCAGGAGTAGCCGCGACGAAGCTCAAAGCATGGCGGAGCAGGCTTGGCGCGCCTTGTCGCCCCATCTCGCCGATACGAACCTCAAGGTTCGGCTGCGAGCCTTCAGTTGGTTTTTACTGGACCGTCATTACTGACCCTCTTGCCAAGACCTTCGCCCCGAACGCGCGCTAGAGTCGGCCACAGTGACTGCGCGGCAGCGAAAAATTCCGTTTTTGATTTTAGCGCCCGCCGTGGTGCTGATCGTCGGGTTGGCGGCCGGTGTCGCGCTGGCCGCGCTCGGCACGGTGCGGCTCAAGGCGCAGAGTGACGACGCGGCCTCGCTGCGCAGCAAGTTGCTTTCGCTCACGCTGGCCGAACGCCTGCGCCGCACCGACGGCGACGATCGCAACGTCGTGCTCGAGCGCGCGGCGCGCCGCTCCGGCGCCGAGCTTCTGCTCGTGACCACGGACGGTCAAATCGTCGTCGATGGCACGCAAGGCGCCCCAACCAAAGATCGTATTTTGGATCTTTTGGCCGCAGGTGAAGGCGAAACCACGACCGAGCTCGGCCGTTCGCGATTTTTCTCGGCCACGCTCGAATCGGAAGCCGAGCACATGAACGTGATCGCGTTCGTGGAAGCGCCGCAGACGCCATTCGCGACGCCTTCGCTCCTCGTCTGGGTCGGTACGCTGACGGCGCTGCTCGTCGGTGTGGCGGTGCTCGTCGCGCTGGCGCTCGCGCGGGACGTGCATTCGGACGTGACGTTCGTGCGCAATCGCATCGTGGAGATGGCGCGCGAAGGCGCCGATCCCGCTGGCAAACCGATTCCCGTGCGCTCGGTAGATTTGGTAGGACTACTCACGAGCGCGTTCAACGTCTTGGTGGACCGGTTCAGCGCGGCCGAGCACGCCTATCGCCAAGATCTCTCGGGTGCGCTGGCTTACGATCGCGATCGCAGCGATTTTCTCGCGGCGCTGAGCCACGAGCTGCGCACGCCGTTGAACGCAATTTTAGGCTTCACCGACGTGCTCTTGAGCGAAGTCGACGGCCCGCTGAGCGAGGACGCGAAAGAGAATTTGTCCGTCGTACGGAGCAGCGGCCAACATCTCCGCGCGCTGATCGACGACATTTTGGATTTGTCCGCGCTCGAATCCGGTGAGCTGCGCCTGAGCTGCAAGATGGTCGACGTGCTGTCGATCGGCCAAGAAGTGATTCGTGAGGCGCGCATCGACGCCGAAGCCAAGCAGCTCACGATTAGCGTGGTCGGCAATCGCGCGATGGCTTACGCGGACGGTCGGCGCGTGCGGCAGATCATCGGCAACATCGTCGGCAACGCGGTGAAGTTCACCTCGCAAGGCAGCGTTTCCTTGCGCATCGACCCGCGCGACGGCGGCGTCACGATCGCGGTCAGCGACACCGGGCCGGGCATCGCGCGCGAAGATCACGAGGCGATTTTCCAGGAATATTGGCAGGCCGGCGAAGTGAAACGCCAGCGCATCGGCACTGGGCTCGGCCTGGCGATCACGCGCCGTTTGGTGCAGATGCACCGCGGCTTCATCGACTTGAAAAGCCAGCTCGGCAAAGGCAGCACATTCACGATTGTGCTGCCCTCGCAACCGCCGGTCGTCATCCCCACGCTGGCCGAGCCACCGCCACGGCAAAGCATCGACTCCGGCGAGTTCGGGAGCCTGACGTGAACGCCGGCGCCGCCCGACTCATCGCGCGCGTGCTCGTGATCGAGCTACTCTTCACGCTCGCTTCGAGTGCGCTGCTCGCCGCGCTCACTTCGCATTTTTTGGTACTGAGCGGTCAAGTCGCGCTCGAAGGTGCTGAAACGCTCTCGCTCGCCGTGCTCGCCGGCGGCGCGTTTTCGTTGGTGCGCACGTTCTGGCGCTTGCGTCGCTATCGCTACGTCTTGCGAACGCTCGCGCTCGGCGGCAAAGCCATCGAACCGCCCGAGCTATTTTCGCTCAGCGACGAGCCGGGGCGCTTGGTGTTCGGCTGGCTCGCGGGTTCGATCGTCAGCATCGGGATTTTTCTCACGGTTTGGCCGCCGAAAATCGTCGGTTTTTCGACAGCGATGAACCTCGCGCTGCTCGGCATCGTGATCGTCGCGGCCACATCACTACCGCTGTTCGTGGTGGTGCGGTCGGCCCTCCTGCGCGCGATTGAGCTCGCGCCGCCCGAGGTGATGCGCGAAGTCGTCGAGGAAGCCGACCAACACGGCATCATCGGTCAACGTGTACCGCGGCGTTTGGTCGCCGCGGTCACGACGCCGGTCGTGTTCTTGGTTTTCGGTTGCGCCTTGATCGTGAGCTCGCATTTACGGCGCGCCGACGAGCGTAGTCGCGAAGAAACCGCGCGTGTGCTGGCACGCGCCGCGCTCGAATTGCGGCCGGGCGAAGTGCCGGGCGCGGGTCTCGAAGGCGCGATCGCGCAGGGCGAAGCGCTCGGATTTTCGGCGTCCCTGCACGATCGGACCGACGGCTATCGCGTCGAGCGCGGCGAAGACGGCGTGGCCACCGTGGTCACACCGCTCGATGAAGGCAGCGCCGAGGTGCGCTTCGAGGCGTCCGTCGTCGGCGTGCTCGGCGCGTCGTTCGTGCTGATCGCAATCTTCAGCACGGGTATCGCGGCCGCGCTCGGCATCACGCTCGGACAGGCCCTTGGCCAAGATTTGCGCGCGGCAACGCGCGACGTGCGCGAGCTCGGCACGGACGCAGTGCTCAGCGGCGGCACACACGTGGTGCGCTCGGCGCGCTTCCGCGTCGTCGCGAAACTCGGGCTCGCGATCGAACGGCTCGCCGCGCGCTTCCGCGTCTTCGCCAACGCACAAGAGCGCGCGATTTCGGCGCGCAAAGCCGCGGCGCGCATGCGCGGGTTGTTCTTCGCCAGCGTGAGCCACGATTTGAAGAGCCCGCTCAACGCCATTTTGGGCTTCAGCGAGCTCGTGCGAAAGAGCGAAGCGCTGAGCGCCGGCCAGAGCGAGAGTTTGAGCTTGATCGATCGCCGAGGCCGCGAGCTCCTCGCGCTGATCGAGACCATCCTCGATGCCGCGCGCGTCGAAGCCGGCCAATTGAGTCTGGTCGTCGACGCGTGCGACGCGCGTTTAATGCTGACCGAGGCCGTCGCCAAGGGCAAAGACTTGGGCGGCGATCGCGGGATCGAAATTTTCGCCGAAGTGGCGGAAAATCTGCCGTCGTTGCGCGTCGATCGCGTGCGCATGCCGCGCGCGCTCGCGACCTTCATCGGGCACGCCGTGCGCGTCTCTGAAGCCCCCGCGATTCACGTGCAAGTCGTGCCGGATGGCGACGGCGTGCGCTTCGACGTCGAAGTGGCAGGTCAGCGCGTCGAAGCGAGCAAGCTCGAAGCCTTGCTCGATCCGAGCCCCGCGCTCGGTCCGAGCGAGCACCGCGGGCTCGCGCTCGGCCTGCGCCTGGCGCGCTCGGTCGTCGAGCTGCACGGCGGCTCGGTCGTGGTCACGCCGCTGAGCGGCCGCGGCGCGGTGTTTTCGCTATCCTTGCCGACGACGGACGCGCCCGATTCACGTCGTATGATGCCGGTAAGTAGACCGTATTAGCCGCGCTCGACTCGAAGCGCCCTTGACTGGAATTCGACCTAGCGCGAAGGTTCAGTGTTTGCGAGTCGTCTATGAAGAACGCGCCGCCCGCTCACGATTCTAGGATCAAATTCCGGTACCTCGCCGCGCACGACGTGCTGCTCATCCACGTGGACTGGCCGATCGAGACGCTCGAAGACATCGCGGATTGGACGCGCGCTTTTCAGGACTATTTCGCGCGCCAGGACCAGGGGCGCAAAATGGACATGATCATCGAACTCTCGAAGTTCAGCGTCGCGACACGGGTGCGCGCGGCGTTTGGCGAGGCGCGCGCGAAGGTCTTGAAAGCCTATGCGGGCCGCAGCTACCGCGTGAACCTCGATGCTTCGGCCCGAGTCGCGATGTACACGAGCCGCGTGCTACACGGCGCGGAGGCCAACGATTTTCCCACCATCGACGACGCGCTCGCGCAGCTCAAAGCCGATCGCGCGACGAGCACGGGCAAATAGCCTTGATTTTGGGGCGCTCACCGTAGTGCTACGCTCACGCGCGCAGATGACAGCCAAGAAACCGCGTTCTGAGTCCGAATCGCTCGGCGATCGAGAGCAAAAGGAGCACGAACGCGTGGTCGGCAGCGTTGCGCGCACGGAAGACGATCGCTTCGATCGCTTGTTTCGCCCGGAATCACTGGACGAGTTCGTCGGGCAAAAGACGCATCGCGAAAATTTGAAGGTGTACGTCGTTGCCGCGCGCAGGCGTGACGAGCCGCTCGACCACATCTTGCTGTGCGGACCGCCGGGGCTCGGCAAAACCACGCTCGCCTATATCTTGGCCAAAGAGATGGGCGTCACGCTGCACCAAACGAGCGGCCCAGCCGTCGAGCACAAAGGTTTGCTCACCGGCCAACTCACGAAGCTCGGCCGCGGCGATATCTTGTTCATCGACGAGATTCACCGTTTGAGCGCGACGGTCGAGGAAGCGCTGTATCCGGCGATCGAAGATTTTCGCATCGACGTGATGATGGGTGACGGCGCGTACGCCGAGAGCATCACGCTCGACATCAAACCGTTCACGTTGATCGGCGCAACGACGCGCACTGGACTTTTGACCAAACCGCTCCAAGAGCGCTTCGGCGTGACCTTGCGGCTCGATTTCTATCCGCCGGAAGATCTCGAGAAAATCGTGCTGCGGAGCGCGCGGCTCTTGGGCGTGCCGTGCGACGAAGCGGGCGCACGCGAGCTCTCGACGCGCTCGCGCGGAACGCCGCGCGTGGCCAATCGCTTGGTGCGGCGCGTGCGCGATTTCGCGGAAGTACAAGGCTCGGGCAAAATCGATCGCGAAATCGTGCGCCACACCTGTGAGCGGCTCGGCGTCGATCACGCGGGCCTGGACGAAATGGATCGACGCTTGCTCGGGATCCTGATCGAGCACTACGATGGCGGACCGGTCGGAGTCGAAACCTTGGCGGCCGCGCTCGCCGAACCGCGCGACACGATCGAAGACGTGTACGAACCGTACCTCTTGCAGCAGGGTTATCTCGGGCGCACGCCGCGCGGTCGGATCGCGACGAAGAAGGCGTACGAACACCTCGGGCAAAAACAGCCCAGCAAAGCCCAAGGTTCGCTGTTTTAGCTCACCAAGCCTGCTGCACGTTCTTCATGAAGCCGTATGGATAACCGAGCTCGAAGCTCGAAGCTTCGTCGAGACGCTTCAGCTGCGCGTCGGTGAGCGCGACTTCGGCGGCTTTCACATTTTCTTCGAGCTGCTCGATCGAGCGCGTGCCGAAAATGACTGACGAAACCTGCGGCTGCCTCAAGAGCCACGCAAGCGACACACCCGACGGTGTGGCGCCGAGCTCGGCCGCGATCGCGCGCACGGCTGCGAGGATGCGCCAGTTGCGTTCGTTGTCGAAGCCGGTCAGGCGATCTTTCCATTTGTCGAGCCGAGTGCCGGCGGGCGGCGGCTTGCCTTTGTCGTATTTGCCGCTGAGAAAGCCGCTCGCCAGCGGCGACCAGGGCAAGATGCCGAGGCCTTGCGTGCGGCACAGCGGCACGTGCTCGCGCTCGAGCTCACGTGTGACCAAGCTGTATTGAGCTTGCAGCGTGACGAACGAAGCAAGCTGTTTGGTCTTGCCGACCCAGAGCGAATCCATCAAGCGATACGCGGCGTAGTTCGAACAGCCCGTGTAGAGCACCTTGCCTTGTGTCACGAGGTCGTCGAGCGCGCGCAGGATTTCGTCCTCCGGCGTGTCGAGATCTTGCATGTGAATTTGGTAGAGATCGATGCGATCGGTGCGCAGGCGCTTCAAGCTGTGCTCGGCGCAGCGCATGATGCGATAGCGCGACGCGCCGCTCTTGTTCGCGCCCTCGCCCATCGTGAAGCGGAATTTGGTCGCGAGCACGATTTCATTGCGGCGTTGATCGCGCTCGAACCAAGCCCCGATGATGCGTTCGCTCAGGCCGTCTTGGCCGTAGACGTCCGCGGTGTCGATGAAGTTGATGCCGAGGTCGAGCGCGCGATTCAAGATCGCGATCGACGTTCTTTCGTCCGAGCCGACTTGGTGCATGAAGGATTTGTCGTCGGCTTCGCCGAAGGTCATCGCGCCGAGACAGAGTTCCGAAACCTTGACGCCGGCTGCGCCGAGTTTTTTGTATTTCATGACGCACCATTCTCCTTCGTGAATGGCGCGAGCATGGTGCAGACGCGCACGCCTGACAACTTACGCGCCGGCTCGCTCCGTTGCAGCGGCACCGATTCTGGTTGCGAAATCGACGAAGATTTCGCGCGAATTTGCATTTGGATTGTGTCCATCGGTTACTGGGGTTCCGCAGCGTTTACCCGCCATGCGAAGGTGCGCACATGAGCAAAATCGAAATCAAGACCGAGTCTGGCGTGTGCCCGAGCTACGTTTATCGGCCTGAGGGCAAAGGCCCGTGGCCGACGGTGTTGGTTTACATGGATGGCATCGGGATTCGCCCGGCGATGCTCGAAGTCGGAGAGCGCTTGGCGAAGAGTGGTTACTTCGTGCTCTTGCCGGATTTGTTTTATCGCTCCGGCCCCTACGAACCGATGGACGCCAAGAGCGTGTTCAGCGATCCGGCGCAGCGCAAAGTCCTGATGGAGAAGTTCTTCGCGCACGTTTCACCCGCGGGCATCATGTCGGATACGAAGGCATTCCTCGCTTACCTCGCGTCGCAGCCAGACGTGAAGCCAGGTGGCATTGGCACGACCGGGTATTGCATGGGCGGACGCATGTCGCTCACGGCGGCCGGCACTTTTCCGGAACAGATCGCGGTCGCGGCCTCCTATCACGGTGGCAATCTGGCCGTCGACGCGCCGGACAGCCCGCACCTGCTTGCCCCCAAAATCAAGGGCAAGGTGTACATCGCCGGCGCATCCGAGGATCAGTCCTTCCCGGAAGAGCAAAAAGCGCGACTCGAAAAAGCGTTGACCGACGCGCACATCGATCATCAGATCGAGACGTATCCGGCCAAGCACGGTTGGGTCTTTCGCGACACGCCAGCGTTCGACGCGGCTGCGGCGGAACGGCACTGGCAAACGCTAGTCGCGCTACTCGACTCGAAGCTCAAGCAATAAAAGCAATCTCGAGCAAAGTGCGTGGCGAAATGCGCGGCGCGGTCGGCGGGCATGCGCGTTGCTTGGCGTTGGGTGAACGCAACTCGGAGCCCAACGCCATGGACAATACGACGACTCTCATCATCATCGTTGCTGCGGCGGTCGTGTCGATCGTGATCATCGCGGTGCTTGTCGCCCATCGCCGCGCGCGCTTGCGTTCCGCAGAACTGCAAGAGCAATTCGGCCCCGAATACGACCGCGCCGTTGACGAACTCGGCAGCGCGAAAGTCGCCGAACGGGAGCTCTATACGCGCGCGCGTCGCGTACAGGAATTCCATTTTCATGAGCTCAACGCGGCCGAACGCGCGAGGTTCAGCGGGCGCTGGAACCGCGTCCAGGCTCAATTCGTGGATGACCCGGCAGTTGCTGTCTCGGCGGCAGACGAGCTGATCAAAGAGGTCATGCGCGCACGCGGTTACCCGACCGACGACTTCGAACAACGCGTGGCAGACTTGTCCGTCGATCATCCGACCGTGATTCAGCATTATCGCGCCGCGCGTGCGCTCTCTGAATCGATTCGCAACGGTCAGATCAACACCGAGGAGCTGCGCCAAGCGGTGGTGCACTATCGCGTGTTGTTCTCGGAACTACTGGAAGAACCCGGGATCGACGAACGCGGACTGCGTGGCGCGCACGCGTAGTTTCCACGAATTGAGTCATCGCAACACAGCGAGTCATTTTGACTCACGACAGCGTCACGTGAGGACTTCCGATGCGAAGTCGATCTCCGCGCTGCCGTTTGAAAATTCCTTTGCTCGCGCTCGAACAGCGTGGGACGCTCGACGGCGAAACAGGAGGATTCCGATGACAGGGCGTATTTTATGCTCATTTATCGCGCTGGCGCTCAGCGCGTGTGCCTCGAACCAAAACCCGCCACAGAGCGCGAATTCGGCCCCAGCAACAGAGACTAGGCCCGCGCCGAAACCACTCTCGATGGCCGAAGAAAAGACACCGCAGCGCGGTATCGTGCAGATCGATGACAAAATCCGAAAAGCGTGCGGCATCGCCGACGAAGATGCTTACTTCGCTTTCGACTCGTCGCACCTCACGCGGGACGATCACGGGGTGCTGCAAAAAGTCGCCAAATGCTTCGAATCCGGCCCGCTCAAGGGTCACAACATGAGCCTGATCGGTCACGCCGATGCGCGAGGCGACTCCGACTACAACATGGTCCTCGGCGGCTCGCGCGCGGACACAGTGAAGGGCTTCATGGTCGCGCAAGGCGTGCACAGAACCGCGGTCGCAACCACGTCCCGCGGCGCGCTCGACGCCAACGGCACGGACGAGACCAGCTGGGCGAAGGATCGCCGCGTCGATATCATGCTCAAAAACTGAGCGTCTCGCGCGATCTCACTTGTGAGGAGGCGCGCCAATCGAACGTTCGACCGCGCGCTGGCTCAACTGAGGCCAGCGCGCGGAGGTTTGAGCGCGTTTCGGATCGAGAAAGAGCACCGAGCACGGTGCCGAGCTCGCGATGGCGCGTTCGACCTGCGAGGCAGCGGGGTGACGAGTCGGGCCGAGCACGATCAGCTCTGCGCCGATGTCCCGAGCGATCCTCGGAATCCATTCCTCGGGAGTGCCGTGCACGACTTTGATTGCGGCAGAGACGCGGTTGCGATCGAGCTCGCGCGCCAAGGCGCGATAGCTTTCGATCAGCTGCGAACGCTGGCCGAGCGGCGCCTTCGCATAGACGCCACCATTGATTAGATCGGTCGTGATGGTTTCGATGAAGCCCGCGTTCAAGCAGTGCAAAGCAGTGATTTCGGCGGAGGAACGCTTGGATTCTTCGAGCACGAGCGGCAGTGCCAAGCCAGCTGAAAGGTAAAATGGCCGGTCGATCGCGACGAGGATTTGGCCGGATCCCGTGCGCGGCCGAGCGACGAGCACCGGCCCGAGCGCGTGCGTGACGACGCGCTCGGTGACATCCCGAAGTAGCGCGTGACTGAAACCGTGCTCCAGATGGCTGCCGACGACGAGCAGCGCCTGCCGCGCGGCGGCGAGCGACGTGAGAACCGTGTGTGCGAAGCCACGCTCAATCACGATTTCATATTCCGTCGGCGTGCGCCCGCACATGAGCTGCATCTGTTGTTCGATGCGAGTGCGCGCGCGCTCGCTCTCCAGCGTTTCGTCCGAGCTCACCCACAATAGCGGTGAAGTAGCGTGTGCCACGATGAGCCGCGCACCGTCGCGCCGAGCGCGTCGATCGGCCTCCCGGATCGCGTCTTCGGAGTCTGGGCCAAGATCGGTACCGACGACGATTACTGCATGCATGTTCGATGCCTCCTATGCGCGCAATCAGCTCGGAATTGGCGCTGAAACAGGTGCCGGGCGATCGCTCCCGCGCTTCAGTAGCCGGCGTACGAGCAGACGTAACTCTTCCATTTTGAATGGTTTGTCGAGTAGCGCGGCCCCGAGCGACTCGGCGTACTCACGCGTTTCGGGCGTACCAAAGGCGGTCATGATCACGACCGGCATGTCGAGCCCAGCTTCGCGCATGCCGCTCACGATTTCGAGCCCGCTATACACAGGCATGCGAATATCCGTCACGAATAAGTCCACGCGGATCGGTTCTTGGCGCAAGAAGAACGAATCTTCCACGCGCAACAAGAGCTCCGCGCCGTCGGCCACTTCGTGGACCTCATAGCCTTCTTTGCGCAGACAGTCTGCGACCAAGCGGCGCATTTCGAAGTCATCTTCGGCAACGATGATGCGCGCCGCTTTCGCCGAGCTCTTGATTTGAGGCGACGATACGACCGCTGGATACATGATAATCCATCTGAAGTAGCATCGGCCGTGCCAGCTCTTTCGCGCTGAGTTTTGGGCGATTTTGCCTCGATTCAGTTTTAGGCGTTCACGTATCGTGTCGTTTCGACACGTTCGCGCTCAGTTTTTCTGGTACTGCTCGAGCTTGCGATAAAGCGTCTTGCGCTCGATGCCGAGGATACGCGCCGCCGCGGTTTTGTTGCCGCCGACCGCGCCGAGCACGTGCAAGATGTAACGCCGCTCGACCTCTTCCATCCGGAGCAAGTGATTCGGCACTTGGCTCGGAAACACCATGTCCGTCGCTTGGTGCGCGCGCACTCGCTCCGGTAAGTCGTCCACGCTGAGCTCATCGAATCGCGCGAGCGCTACGCCGCGTTCCATCGAATTCTGCAGCTCGCGCACGTTACCCGGCCACGGATACGAGATCAGCCGCTCGGCGGCGGCCGGCGAGATGCCGCTCACCTGCTTCTGGCTCGCGCGCGCGAAACCGCGCATGAAATGGACGGCGAGCGGCAAGATGTCTGCGGCGCGCGCGCGCAGCGGAGGTAACTCGATGCGCACCACGTTCAGCCGAAAAAATAGGTCCTCGCGGAATCTGCGTTCTTCGACTGCTGCTTCGAGATCCAGGTTGGTCGCGGCCACGAAGCGCACGTCGATTGGGACCTCGGTGCTGGCGCCGACCGGACGCACGGTGCGTTGTTGCAACACGCGCAAGAGTTTGGGTTGCAGCCCGAGCGGCATATCGCCGATTTCATCGAGGAACAGCGTGCCGCCGCGTGCCTCCACCAAAAGCCCGGCGTGATCTTGGCGGGCGTCGGTGAACGCGCCGCGCGTGTAGCCGAAGAGCTCGCTTTCGAGCAGCGCTTCCGGCATCGCCGCGCAGTTGATCGGCAGAAACGGTCGTTCGTGCCGGCGGCTGTGACGGTGCAGACTGCGCGCCACGACTTCTTTGCCGGTGCCGCTCTCGCCCGTGATCAGCACCGAAGCATCCGAATCGGCAATCCGCTCGATCAGATCGCGCACTTTTTCGAGAGCCGGGCTCGCACCGACGAATTCGTCGTCGATGTTGCGGGCGCTCCGTTCCGTGCGCAAACGGTGCACTTCGCGGTAAAGCTCGCGATGCTGCGCGGCTCGTTCGATCGCGATCGCGAGCACGTCGAGCTGAACGGGCTTGCTGATGAAATCGTAGGCGCCGGCGCGGATGGCAGAAACCGCTGTTTCGTAGCTACCGAACGCGGTCAGCACGATCACCGGCACGTCCCGGTAGCTCGCGGCGATGCGCTGGCAGAGCTCGATGCCATTTTG
>DASYCL010000156.1:0-9181 GCA_036500245.1 Polyangiaceae bacterium
GTCGACGCGGGCGCGGTGCTGGTCAATTCGTGGTTCTGCGCATTGGTCGCCGGCATCGGGTTTACTGCGCTCGGATATTTGGTGATGCCGCTCGCGCTGAAGCTCTTGATTCGCGTGCCCGAAGTGCGCGTGGCGGCGCTCGGTTATTTACGGTGGCGTCTGCTCGGCATCACGTCGATGGCGGCGACGTTCTCGTTCAAGGCGTTCTTCGACGGTATCGGCAAGACGCACGTGCACATGGTGGCATCCGTCGTGATGAACATCTTGAACGTGGTCTTGTGCTTGGCGCTGATCTTCGGAAATTTCGGCGCGCCGCGCTTGGGCATGACGGGCGCAGGCCTGGCCGGCGCGATCGCTTCTTGGGTCGGCCTGTTGATGATGATGGGTTGGGCGATGCTCGGCGAATATCGCAAGCACTTTGCGCCGTTCGACGTCAGGCGCGTCGCGCGCGGGCTCACCACGGACATCCTGCGCTTGTCGATCCCGAGCGCGGTCGCGACGGTCGCCGTGATGAGCGGGTTCGCGCTTTTTTCCGGAATCGTGAGCCACCTCGACGGCATTTCGCACGCTGTCGCGGTGCTCAGCCCGGAAGGTCCGGGCGCAGAGCCCGAAGCCGTGAACGGCGCGGCGACGGCGCTGATCGTCGGTGTGCTGAAGCTCACGTTCACCGCGTGCCTCGCCTTCGGGACCTCGACTGCGACGCTCGTGAGCCAATCGCTCGGCGCGGGTGATCCGGAGCAGGCGGAGCGCTTCGGCTGGGTTTCGGTGCGGCTCGGCTTGATGATCTTCGGGGTGGTCGGCTTGCTCGAAGGCGTGGTGTTCACCGGGCCGCTCCTGCACTTCGTGACGAAGAGCGCGGCCGTGTATCAAACCGCGCTCGTGCCCATGCGCATGATGGGTCTGTGTACGCCGCTGATCGCGGTCGGCATGATCTTGACGCAAGCCTTGTTCGGCGCTGGCAACACGCGCTTCGTGATGATCGTCGAGCTCGTGCTGCATTTCTGTTGTTTGGTGCCGCTGGCCTGGCTTTTCGGGATTTCGCTCAATCTCGGTTTGCCCGGCATTTGGTCGGCGGCGGCGGCCTACGTGTTCTTGCTCACGAGCCTGATGGTCTGGAAATTTCGACGCGGCGATTGGAAGACGATCGCGATTTAGCGACGCGCGCGAGCGCGCCTCAGCGCGACGCGCACGCCGGCACCAAATCGCGCCCGTCGAAGAACTCGCCGACCAAGGCTTGCCACGCGCGCGCGTTTTCCGGCGGGCCGCACTTGAATGCGGCGCGCGAGAGCTTGCCCGCGCCGAGCATCTCCGATTGCTCTTTGAGGTAGCGCACGGCGAGCTCCGCTGCGTATTCGTGCACGGTGTCGCCGTTGTTCGACTGAAAGGCGTAGTACGTGCCAGAGCGGACCGTCGTGTCGTTCGGCGCGTAGGGTGCGAGGCATTTCATGCTTGGCTTCGGGCCGCAGTGCCGGAGAATCACCTCATAGTCTTCTCGCAAGTGAGCGGGCGACCAATCCCCGTGCGCTTCGTCATTCAGGTGAAATAGTTCGTGAAAGAGCGTCTCGCGCACGGCTTTTGCGTTCAGGTTCAACGAACCTTCCACGTTGTACTCGATCGCCCAACCGATGGCGTACGCGCTCGGTCGGTGCTTGTTGAGCGAACGAACGAAGCGAAGCTCCAAGCTATGCCAGCGATACTTCGGCGCGCCGCGATCCTTGAACAGCGCGGCGAAGAAGCCGTCGATGTCGTGTGCGCCGCTTACGATCCAGCCGAGATGCTTGCGATAGTTTTTGATCGGGAGCTCTGGCACCAAATGAATCGTGCCGCGAAATCCGCCATCCATCGTTTCCTCGGGTCCGACGCCGGCGATGTCGCCCACGTCGCGCCAAAGTCCGAGCGCGAGCGCCTGCGCTTTGGGATCAGCTGAGTAAGCGTGTTCGAGCAAACACTCGACGGTGCTGCATTCGTTCGAGACGTGCAGGATTTCTCGAGCAGCTTTGAGATCGAGCGCCGGTTCCGCAGCCGCCAAAGGTCGCGCAAGGCCAACCCACCCCAAAAAAACAGCCAGCGCAGCCAGCGCCTTTCCACTCGAATTTAGCCGCACCGTGCCTCGTTCAGTCTGACCCAAAGGCGCGACCAAAGCTTGGCTTCGACACTAGCGCTTGCGTTCACGCGCCAAAATCTCGCAAGCCACCCCGCTCCGCAAGTTCGCGTCATCATCCCCCAGCGCACTGGCAGCGTTCGAGTAGTCGCCCAAATCGGTCAGCCCTTCGGCGGCGCGGCGACGCGTTTGACTGTCCTTGTCGCTCAAGTTTTTGACCAAGGTCGCGTGCACGCTCGGATCGCCCGCTTCCGCGAGCGCGCTCACGGCTGCCGCCTGCGCGTGCTCCTCCGCAGCTGAAGTCGGCTTCGTGTTTGCCAAATTGCGGAGCGCGAGGATCGCCTCGGTGCGCGTCTTTGCCACGTTGGCGAGCCGCGCGAGCGCGACCGCGCGGAGCTCGGGGCTGGCTTTTTTCGAGGCATCGACGAGCGCGGCGATGTTCTCGTCGTCGAGCGGCGCGACGCTCAGTGCGAGCCGTTTTTCGTCGTCGCTGCCGTCGGCGATGTAGCGGCGGAGTCGCGCGTTCGCCGCTTGCGCGTCGCTTCCGCCCAGGCGCGTGAGCGCAAATGACGCGCTGACCGAAGCGAGCCCCGAATTCGCCTCGGCGGCGGCCGCGAGCTCGCGCGCGCCTCCGCTCGGCAGCGAGCCTGGTTCACTCCACGCATCCACGATCCCGATGCGCAAAGCGTCTTCGGCGTTGGTCCACAAATCTTTCAGCGCCAAAACCGCGCGTTCGCCGCCGATTGCTCCGGCCGCGCGCGCCGCCAGAGTTTGGCTTTGCGGATCCGGATCGAGCCGTGCGGCTTCGAGCAATGCTTCGAGCTCGGACGGTTCACGCGCTTCGTGTGCCGAAGCGAAGGCAGCGCGCCGCGCGCGCTCGTCTGGATCGGTGAAAAAGCGCTTGCGCAGCTCGGTTTCGCGTGGGAGCCCCGCCGCGCGCGCCGCCACCGCGCGCCAGGCGCCGCTCGAGGATTCGGCATAGTGCTTGATTGCGCTCACGCGATCGGCCGCATGCAATTCGAGCAGCATCAGCGTGAGCTCGGCCGCGACGTCGTCGCCCGCTTCCGCGCGTCGTTCGATCGTGCTTTCGAGTGCGTGCGCGCAGGGTCGCAGCAAACCGACGCGCGCTGCGCCGTCGCTGCCGGAGGCGGACATGACTTCGCGTTCGTCGAGCGCGCGCGCTAGATCCACGACCGCGCCTCGATTGAGCTTATTGGCTCGCTGCGCGCTCGCGATGTCGCGCTTGAGCGAGGGCAAATCGCCGTACAAAGCCGTGCGCACGGGCGGCTGTGTCGAACAGGATCCGAGCAACAAAAATAAACCGAGCCCAAGGCGGCGCATGAGCCACGGTTTTAGCACCACTTTCGCCGGCTTGGTTTTAGCCCGCGCGCGGCGCTCAATTCACGGTCGGAGTCGACTCGGTCTGCGCGGCTTCACCGCGCGCGGAGGCTGCGATTTCGTCGCGGCGTCGCACGGCGGCAGTGACGAAGCCTTGAAATAGCGGGTGCGCCGACATCGGCCGGCTCTTGAATTCCGGGTGAAACTGACAACCGACGAAATACCGGTGCTGGGGCAGCTCGACGATTTCGACCAAGCGATCGTCGGGACTCGTGCCGCTCAGCACGAGGCCGGCTTGGGTCAGCTGCTCGCGATACTCGTTGTTGAACTCGAAGCGATGGCGATGCCGCTCCGAAATCTCGTCTTTCTTGTAGAGCGCGTGCGCTTGGCTGCCGGCTTTGAGCGTGCACGGATATGCGCCGAGGCGCATCGTGCCGCCCTTTTCTTTCACGCCGCGCTGGTCCGGCATCAAATCGATGATCGGGTTCGGGCAATCTTTTTGGAACTCGGTCGAACTCGCGCCCTTCACGTTGCAGATGTTGCGCGCGAACTCGATCACCGCCAGCTGCATGCCCAGGCAAATGCCGAAGAACGGCACGCCTTGCTCGCGCGCATAGCGAATCGCCGAGATTTTGCCTTCCACGCCGCGATCGCCGAAGCCGCCCGGCACCAGGATCGCATCCAGCCCGCTGAGTAGCGCGGGTGCGCTCGCGCGTTCGAGCTGCTCTGAATCGATGTATTCGAGTTGCACCGCGACGTCATTGGCGAGGCCGCCGTGAACGATGGCTTCGTGCAAGGATTTGTAGCTGTCCTTCAAATGCACGTATTTGCCGACCACGCCGATGCGCACCGAGCCGTGCGCCGGCTTTTTGAAGCGTTCGACGACGCGGTTCCAAGTCGTGAGATCCGGCTGGCGCGACCAAATATTGAGCCGCTCCGCGATTTGATCGTCGAGGCCTTCGGCGTGGAGCACGAGCGGCAACTCGTAAATGCAGGAGACGTCCGTCGCCGAGATCACGCTGTCTACCGCGACGTTGGAGAAGAGTGCGATCTTCTCTTTCAAGCCGTGCGCGATCGGACGGTCGCTGCGACAGATCAAGATGTCCGGCTGAATGCCGATCTCGCGCATCTCGCGCACCGAGTGTTGCGTCGGTTTGGTCTTGAGCTCGCCGGCGGTGACGATGTGAGGCACGAGCGTGACGTGCACACTGAGCGCGTTGGCCGCGCCCGCTTCGAGCTTGAGCTGGCGAATTGCTTCGAGGAACGGCAATGATTCGATGTCGCCGACGGTGCCGCCGACCTCGATGATCGCGATGTCCACGTCGCTCGTGGCCTCGTAAATGCGGGCTTTGATCTCGTCGGTGATGTGCGGGATCACTTGCACGGTCGCGCCGAGGTATTCGCCGCGACGCTCTTTGGTGATCACGGCTTCGTAGATGCGACCGGTCGTGACGTTCGCGCGGCGCGTCAGTTTGCAGGTCGTGAAGCGCTCGTAATGACCGAGATCGAGATCGGTTTCGGCGCCGTCTTCGGTGACGAACACTTCGCCGTGCTGATACGGCGACATCGTGCCCGGATCGACGTTGATATACGGGTCGAGCTTCATGTGCGTGACGGAGAGCCCGCGAGCTTCCATCAACGCGCCGATCGATGCGGAGGTGAGACCCTTGCCGATCGAGGAGACCACTCCGCCGGTGACCAAGACGAACTTCGTTCGCCGACTCACCACCTGAGCTCCATCACGTGTTCCACGTACCATGCCTTCGCCTCACGTGCATTGGGGGGCCTTCGTCCGTGAGCGTGCCGCATGCAACGCTCTTCGGGTCGTTAGAATACGCCGAGCAGGCCAAACCCGACGCTGTTTTTTCCAGCGTCCAACGTCGGCTGCATTTCCACGCCGCGCACGGGCTTAAAACTGAGTGATGCGCGCTTCGCTCGAGGTTCCTGTGTCGACAGAAACAAACCTTGCGTCATCAGAAAAACGCCGCCCGCTTGTCCGACGCCGTCGATCGCGGTCGCGATCGAGCGCAAGACGACGATCACTTCGCTGCAGCTTTGCACGGGGCCGCAACCTGAGTGAGCGAATGAAATCCACGGTCCAGCCACCGGAATTCGCAAGTCTTTTGCGCCGATAGTATCGGGCCAAATGTAAGATGCGCCGAGCGCCAAGCCGTACCAGCCCGCGGTCGTGGCCGCGCCGCCAAGTAGCGTGTAGGTCCGCGCCGAAGGCGGCGGATATTGGTCCGTAGTGAGAGTGGGCCCGGGCTCGAGCGCTTCCGAGCGGGTTGGCTCTGCCGCGGCGAGTCGGGTCACCGAGCAGGCCAAAAGGCCGGCGAGCACAAAAACGAGCCTGGCGGGGCGACAATGCATGCCGGGTGCGGACTTTGCGCACGCTGCCGGTCGAGATGCAAGCGGGAAGCGTGCGCAGCTGGCGTCGCCGATCCGAGCCAGATCGCTAGCTCAGTTGCTCGTCGTCGTGACGTTTGCGACGGGGAATTGGATGCTTCCCGTACCGCCGCCGACTTCGACGTTGATGTGAACCGACGCCAGTGTTCCCAGGTTCCAGCCCTGCTCGGCCCAGGCGGCGAAGTGATCGCTCACTGTGACGGTGCCGCATTGGCGTGCCGTTTTTCGCGTGCTGATCATCTGCGTCCAACTGCCCGTGTGACCGGCTTCGCATGCATTAGCGCCGCCGGTTCCGGTCGTCGTCGTCGTGTACAAGTAGTAGGTGGCTCCGTCGATGGTCGCTGTGACAGTGCCTCTGGGATACAGCGTCGTGAACGAGTCTTCGTTGATGTACCACTCGACGCATGGGCTATGCATCCACCCGTACATCCCAATTGAAGAGTAGACACCGGATGTTCCCATTTTAGACTCGACGAATTGGGCGACGATCGCTCCGTACGCCGTGTAACTCTTGGCAGCGTTGAAATCCAAACCGACGTGCGCGAGGAAGTCGGCGCTATTGTCCCAAGATGCACTAAAGGCACGAGCGTTGTTGAAGACCGTAATGCTCCCACCGGCTCCATTCGTCCAAATGCCGTAGTTGAGGCCGTCAGCCGCGCCGTTGATCGACGTGCCAGTATGGGTTGTGCCCGCAGTCGGTAAGGTAGCTGAGCAATCTGGGCCGCTGCTGGTTCCGGCAGCTCCGCTCGCTCCCGCGGCTCCGCTAGTTGTGCCAGTGCCCGTTCCAGCCGCTCCCGCTCCGCTCACTCCCGCGGCTCCGCCAGCGCCCACTCCATTCGCACTCGATCCGCCCGTGTTCGTGACGAAACCGCCGCTGCCGCTGGTTCCGCCCGTGCTCACAGCGCCAGTCCCACTTTGTCCCGCGCCGGAAGTTCCTGCTGCAGAAGACTCAGTCGAGCCGTTGCCCATAGGGATGCCTCCGCCGCCGCTGCAACCCGCGATCGCAGCGCTAACGGTGAGAACGCATAAATGAAGGGGAATCGTACGCAAGGTGAGCCTCCAGGTCCTTAATTCCCGCAATCGGACGCGCTGATCGTTCGGGGCTTTGGCCGCCAAGCGTCGCGAAGCGCCCGAGGATTTGGCCCACTTCGAACGCGCATGGATACTCCGGAGCGCCGTGCAGCTTCGTCCGTTTCGTCTGACTTATCCGTACGCGTTCGCCGCATCCGCGTTGATCGTTGGAGGAGCGCCGCCTGCGAGCATCACCGGCTGCGCCGCGCCTGTCGCGAATGCGCCACCGATCGCGAGTCCGAGCGCAAATTGGCCCCGCGCTTCTGTGCTGGCTCCTGCTGAGACGGCCGCGGCTCCAATCCCGAGCGCGAGCGGGGCGACGAGCAGCCCGAGCGCGAGCACCGGCGCGGTGCCGAGCGCTTCGGCGAACCCGCCGAGCGTGGCGCCAGCGGCGCCGTCCGCGCCGCCGCGCGCGTGGAAAGGCGGCGAGTTTCAGCGCGCACTCGCGGCGCTGGCGAGCTGGGTGAAGAAAAATCACGGCGAGCTCAGCGCCGAGCTCGATGACGTCGAGAGCGGCGTTTTGCTCGGCAGCGTGTCTGCGAATGCGCTGGAAAATCCGGCTTCGAACGAAAAGCTTTTGACCACGGCTGCGGTGCTTCGCCACTTGGGCCAAGCGCGTCGCTTCAAAACGACGTTGAACGGCGCGCGCGCCGGCGACACTGTCGCCGCGCTGGTGATCCGCGGCAGCGGCGATCCTTCGTTTTCGAGCGACGATCTGCTGGCGCTGGCCAAAGCGCTGAGCCACTCCGGTATCACCCATGTGGGTGATATTCTGGTCGACCAGAGTTTTTTCGATGGGCACTTCGTGCCACCGGCTTTCGAGCAAGAGCCGCACGAGTGGGCTGCGTTTCGCGCGCCGGTCAGCGCGGTCTCGCTCAATCGCAACGTGACGACGTTGAACGTCGCGCCGGGCGAAATTGGGCAAAATGCGCGAGTTTGGTTCGACCCCGAGGGCTTCGTGGACGTGACGGGCAGCGTGCGGACCGAAAAGCTCGATCGCGCCGAGAACGTGAAGCTCACGCTGAAGGAATCCGGCGTGCGGCTCGAAGCCACCGTGGCCGGCGCGATCGACGCGAAGAGCGCACCATTTCGCTGGTCGCGTCGGGTCGAAGATCCGATGTTGCTCGCTGGCTACGGGCTCAAGGCCGCGCTCGGCGCCGCGGGCATTCAGGTGAGTGGGAAAATCGCGCCCGGCGGACAGGGCGAGCAAAACGAACTCGCGGTGCACGAGTCGAAGCCGCTCGGCGAGCTGTTGCCCGAGCTTGGCAAAGACAGCGACAATTTTTACGCGGAAACCTTGCTCAAGGATTTGGGCGCCGAGGTCAAAGGTACGCCGGGCACGAGCGAAAATGGCGCGAGTGTCGTGCTCGACTATCTGCGCGAGATCGAGGCGCTGGACGCCGGCACGCGCATCACGAACGGTTCGGGGCTATTCGACGCCAATCGCATCAGCGCGCACACGCTCGTCAAGACGCTACGCGCCGCATACCGCGAGCCCGCGACGAGCTCCGTGTTCGTCGAACAACTCGCGGTGGGCGGAGTCGACGGCACGCTCAAACATCGCTTCGGTGCGTTCAAAAAACAGCGCACGATCCACGCCAAGACCGGCACGCTCGACCGTGCGATCGCGCTCAGCGGTTACGTGTTTCGACCAGACGGCTCTTATCCGGTCGCGTTTTCGTTGATCGTGAACGGGATCGCGAACCACGCCGAGCTGCGCAAACGCATCGATGAGGTGGTGGTGAGCGTCGCGAGAGGTTTGTAGCCGGGGGGGTGCTGGTTTGCCTGGCTTTTCCTGCGCATTGGGAGCCCTGCCCGAGCCCAAGGCGTTTGGCCGCTCGCGCTTCTGGATGCGCGGCGGGCGCCTGTTCACCCCTTCGGGTATCACGAAGCGTGTCGGTCAGACTTTTGTTGGGGCGTGGCTACTCGATCAATCCGTGATCAGCCGCGCGAGTCTGAGATTTTGTGCAAGCGGCCAGGCACTGATTCGCGCGCAGGGCCTCGAAACATCCCAGATGTGAACGGTGAGGACGCGCTACTACTAAACCCAACCCCACTCACTTCGTGTTCAAAGTCGAGTTTTGGTACTGGTCGATAGTGCCCTGATATTCGCCGCGATCCGTGATGCTCATCGAGAGGAAGAGCACCACGAACAAGAGCGCGGTGAAGAACAAGATCAGGTGGAATTTCTTGTCCCAAAACAGATGCATGAAGAACGTGACGACGAGCGCGGCCTTGATCGTCGCGATCACCATACCGACGACG
>DASYCL010000157.1:0-5224 GCA_036500245.1 Polyangiaceae bacterium
CATGTCGGTGAATCAAGACAGCGCGAACGGCTACAACATCAACTTCATCGAGATGAACGCGAACAAGCAAGCCTTGAACGTGAATCTCTCGAACGTGGATTGGGTGGGCTTGCCGGTCGAAGTCAAAGGCAACGATCCTTCGAAGTGTTTGACCGCGTGCTACACGCCGCTCGCGCAGATGATGAGCGGCTGCCCCACGCAGCTACTCGACAACACCCATCACGTTTGCCAAGCGCCGAAGGATTGGTGTGCCAACGCCAACAACGCAAAAGATCCGCTGTGCACCGCGCTCGATGCGGCGGGCGCCGCGGTCATCGCCAATGACCCGAAGTGCACAGCTGGCGGCAGCATCGCCGCCGCGGGTACGGGCTGGAAAATCTACGGCTGCGCGGGCAACAACAACGAAAACTTCTGGGACCAAAACCCGTATTGCTGCGCCGAAGTCAATCGCGGCTACTTGTCGGACGTGAACGATCCCGCCAAAGACGACACTCAGAACTGCAACTACTATAAGACGATGCCGTTCAGCACTTACTCCGCCTACTCGCAGACGGTGTGCCCATTCGTCTACTCCTTCGCCTACGACGACGTGAACAACCAGAGCGGCTTCCAGTCGTGCCAAGGTGCGACCGAAATGGACGTCACTTGGTGTCCCGGCGACCCGTGATTCTGCGCTGAGTGTGAACGCGGGCCCCCCGGCATGAGCATCAAGAGCTCTCGGCGATTTTTGCGAGGTCGCCCAGCACGTTCAAGAGCTCCGTGTGCGTGAACGGCTTTCTGAGGTGCATTTGGAATCCAGCGTCGAGCGCGCGCTTCTTGTCTTCGACGTAGGCGTAGGCCGTCAGCGCGAGCGCTGGTGTGTCGCGCAGCTCTTGTTTTTGCCGCACTCTGCGCATGAACGCGTGGCCGTCCATGCCCGGCAAGCCCACGTCCGAAACGATGACGTCGACCGGTCCTCGATCGAGAACGCGCAGCGCCTCCTCGGCGTTGCCGGCGCTCGTGACCTTCACACCCCAATCCGCCAGGATCGCGCTCACGACTTCGCGCGAATCCAAATCGTCTTCCACGAGGAGCAAGCGCAGGCCGCGGAGCTCCGGTTCGGGCGCGGCGTCACCGCGCTCGACTTCTTTCGCGGTCGAGGCGGCGATTGGCAACACGACCGTAAATGTCGCGCCCAGGCCTTCGCCTTGGCTTTCGACTTGAATCTCCCCACCTTGAAGCTCCACGAGTTGCTTCGTGATCGCGAGTCCGAGTCCGAGTCCGCCGTAAGTGCGGCGTGAAGAGCCGTCTTCTTGCGCAAAACGCTCGAACAAGTGCGGCAGGAAATCGCGTTTGATGCCCGCGCCGGAATCCGAAACCACGATCTGAAGCTCTCGCCCGACGCGCTTCAGTTGCAAACTGACGCGGCCGTCACGCGGCGTGAATTTGATGGCGTTGCCGAGCAAATTCCACACGATCTGCTGCAGCCGGCCTGGATCGGCCATGACTAGCCCTGTTTCGCGATCGATCGCGGAGACGAGATCGATGCCTTTCACGCTGGCCGAGTGGCGCACGGCGTCGAGCGCGCCTTCGATCGGTTCGGCGGGGTCAATCAAGCGTGGATCGAGCCGCATCTTCCCCGCCACGATGCGCGACAGATCGAGCAAGTCGTCGACCAAGCGCGCTTGTGCCATGGCGTTGCTCTCCACCGAGTCGAGCGCTCGCGTCACTTTTTCCGGGGGCAAATTGCCGCCCTTCAGTAAATGTGCCCAGCCGGTGATGGCATTGAGCGGAGTGCGCAGCTCGTGCGACACGGTGGCCAAGAATTCGTCCTTCATCTTGGCCGTGCGCAGTGCATCCTCGTGTAAGAGTCGCCGCTCGTGGACGTCGGTGCACGTGCCCATCCACGCGAGTACGGTGCCGGCGTCGTCGCACAGCGCGGCGGCGCGCATCAAGAACCAACGAAGCTCGCCGTCCGCGCGGCGGAAGCGCGCTTCGACCTCGAAAGGTTGCTTACTCTCGATTGACTTTTCCCAGTTGCCGAGCACTTGCTCGGCTGAGTCCGACGCGTACACCGCGCGCCAGCCCGCGTCGTTCGGATCTTCGTAGGCGAGGCCGCTGTATTCTTGCCAACGCCGGTTGCGGAAGGTGCATTTGCCGTCCGCGCCCGAAATCCAACACAGTTGGGGCATGGTCTCGACCAGCGAGCGAAATTGTTCCTCGCTCATCAGCGCGCGACGCTGCGCTTGCCGTTCGCGCTCCGCCAAGAGCTGGTGGGCTTGTTCCAGCTCCAAATGCGTCGCTTCGAGCTGGCGCGCGCGTTCGTTCGAGAGCCGCGCCGCGTCCGCGAACGCGACGGCTCGAGGCACCATCGGCACAATCAACACGGCGGTCGCCACCGAAGCAGTGGCGGTCACGACGCGGACACCGGCGTCCGCCCAATAAATCGGATGCCACACGGTCACGACATCGAAAAAATGCGTCAGGCCGCAGGACAGGATGAAGCTGCCGAATGCCAAATAGACCCATGCAAATGGGATGTTCGCGATCCTGCGCACCAACACGGCCAGCGTCGTCGCGATCGACGCGTAGGCAACGCCGATCATCAGGTTCGACGACACCTGTGTCCACACCATCGGCGGCGACCACAGGTAGCAATGACCGTGCGGCATGAAGCCTTGACCGAATATTCGCTCGAGCCATTCCCACATCGGAGCTTCTCCCGGCAGCGGCACGCGCGCCGCGCCAAGCAGGTGGTTTCAACCTGTCAGGCTACGCGGGCTCATCGGAAGGCGGAAGCGTGCCCGAAATTTGCCAGCGTTTCCGACGAAATTCCGGGTGCCCGGAAATAAATCTGATCGTTCATCACGTCTCTTCTCCCTCTTTCGCGCCGAGGCGCGCGCGAAGGGCTTGGGCTCGCCTGCCCGGAAATAAGACGACGCAGCAGATTCGCCGGGCTGATCACGGTTCCAGAAAGAAGGGCGGCCACGCTAGAACTGACCGGACAGGCGCCAGTCGCGCGGCTAGAAGCGCGAGCGGCCAAGCGCTGATTTTTACGTAGGGCCCAAACACATCCCAGAGATGCGATGAAAGCTCAGAAATAAAAGCTGCAGGATGTCTCTTAGCATCACACGCTGATCTTGCTGACGCGGCGCACGCTGAGCCAAATCATCAGCACGGCGAACACGAGCAACGCCAGGACGTGGGGCACGAGCTCGATGGGTCCCGCGTCCCGCAGCACGATGCCGCGCATGATCGCGACCATGTGCGTGGTCGGCAGCATCTGCCCGAGGGCTTGCAAAATCAGCGGCATGCCATTGAGCGGAAACAGGTAACCCGACAGGAAGATCGAGGGCAGAAACAGCATTTGCACCTTCTGCTGCGCTTCTTGTTGGGTGTTTGCCGTGGTCGAAATATAGAGGCCGAGCGCGAGCACTGCGCACAGATAAATGATCATGATCCCGAACAAGAAGATCAGATCGCCTCGAATCGGCACGCCGAACGCGAAGCGCATGACGGCCAAGATCAGCCCAGTGTCCGCCAAGCCCACGAACAAGTAAGGCACGACTTTGCCGAGCATCAGCCCGACCGGATTCACCGGCGTCACGAGCAGCTGCTCCATGGTGCCTTTTTCGCGCTCGCGCACGATCGAGCCGGCCGCGAGCATGACCGCGATCATTTGCAAAATGACCGCGACCAGGCCCGGAATGATGAAGTTCGCGGTGCGCCCCTCCGGGTTGAACAAGATGATCGGTTGCGCGGCGAGCGGTACGTCCGATCGCGGGTCGCGCGCGACGAGCTCGAGATTCTGGTTGGCGATCACGCCGTTTACCGCCGCAAGCGCGCCGGAGCTCACGATCGAATCCGAGCCGTCGATCAAAACCAGGATTTTCGCGGCCGCGCCGCGCACACGGCGATCGTGGAAATCCGGCGGAATCACCACGCCGACCCCGGCGCGCCCGGCGATGATTTCAGTCCGCGCGACGAGCGGATTCGAGGTCACGGCCTTGATCGCGAATGTCTTGGTCGCGCGCAGCCGATCCATCAGATCGCGCGATTGCACCGAGCGATCTTGATCGACGACCACCGTCGGCACATCGTGGACGGTCTGGTCGATGAAGCCGTACATGGTGAGCTGCATCAGCGGCATCATCACCGCCAAGAACAAGACGCTCCGGTTCCGCCGAATGTGCAGGATCTCCTTGCGGAAGATGGCCAAAAATGAGCTCAGCATCAGGCGGCTCCGGTGCGGCGCGCGGCCGCGGCTTGCTCGGTCAGCGTGACGAACACGTCTTCGAGTGAAGGCGCGATTTCGCGCAAATACGCGCCGGAAAAGCCGGCTTTTGCCAGCCGATCCGCGAGCTCCGCGTCAGTCACGTTGCGCTCGATCAGCGCGTGCACGGCTTGACCGAAGATGGTCGCGCCCTTGCAAAAGGGCTCGCGCGAAAGCCATGAAAGCGCGCGCGCGGTGCCGTGCGTCTCGATTTCGAGCCGCCTTGCGTCCGGCGGATTGACCGAAGGCAGGGATTTCAAATGATCCGGCGTACCGCTCACGAGCAACTTCGAGAGATAGATGTAGCCGACTTCGCCGCAGCGCTCGGCTTCATCCATGTAGTGCGTCGTGACGAGTAGCGTGATGCCTTCGGCGGCGAGTTGAAACAAAAGATCCCACAGCTCGCGCCGCGCGACTGGGTCGATGCCCGCGGTCGGTTCGTCCAGGAACACCACACGCGGCTCGTGCATCAACGCGGCGCCCAGCGCGAGGCGCTGCTTCCAGCCGCCCGAGAGGTTCCCCGCCAGGCGATTCACGTACGGACCGATGTGCGTGAGCTCGATCGCCGAATCCCGCCGGAGTCGACGTTTTGCTTTCGGGATATTGTAGATTTCGGCATAAAAATCGAGATTTTCGACGACGGTGAGATCTTCGTACAGCGAGAACTTTTGGCTCATGTAGCCGATCTGTTGGCGAATCGCTTCGCCCTGTTCGACCACGTCGAGGCCGAGCACGCTGGCCTTGCCTTCGCTCGGCGCGAGCAAGCCGCACAGGATGCGAATCAGCGTCGATTTGCCGGAGCCGTTCGGCCCGAGCAGCCCATAGACCATGCCGCGCGCGACGCTGAGGTGCACGCCGCTCAACGCGAGCACGTCCCCGAAGCGCCGCGAAACGTTGTCCACCGCGATCACGATGTCCGCGTTCTCCGTCACTTCGGCACCTGGATGAACGCGGCCATGCCGGCGCGCAGCT
>DASYCL010000158.1:0-3423 GCA_036500245.1 Polyangiaceae bacterium
CACGGATCTTGGGTGCTTCCGACCCAAGATCCCGCGGCCGCGGCCGATGCCTACTTTCAAAATCTCGGCAGCGCGCCAGCCACACCGACGCAAGTCGACGAATCCGCATTTCGCAACGAAGCACTCGATCTCAGCGCCAAAGAGCTCGAGACGATGCAAAGCTCACTCTCTGCGCTGACCGGCGAAACCAGCAAGCTGAAGTTACACCTCGACGCGCTGATGGCGCTCAAGGCGGCCGGCATGGGCAACCCCGGCGGCGGCGCAGTCAGCTGCAACACGCGACCAGCGCTGCCCGCGGTCGACGCGGTGCGCGGCCTGGACGTGATGGATCAAAATAACTTCGCCCTCGTGCTCGACGGTCACCTCGAAGCCGCGGCGCATGCATTCCTGTGCGGCACCGCGCGCGTGATCACGCATCAGAACATGCACGTGACCTCGGACTTGAACATGTCATTTCCGGGTGGCCCGAATTTCCCCGAAGGCCATCACGAGCCGATTTCGCACTCCTGGGACGACGGTGGGCGTCACGACTTCGCCGTGTGTCAGCAGTGGTTCTATCAGCATTTGGCCGACAAAATGCTGGCCACGCTCAACCAGCCCGATCCGCTCGACACGGCCAATCCTGCGCACACGGTGCTCGACAATTCGATCGTGTTCGTGTGCAGCGAAATCTCCGACGGCGCGAATCACAACTCCGATGCTTCGCAGGTCTACGTCGACGGCAAACCTTACAATTCTTACCTGCCGCTGGTGCTAATCGGCGGCGGCGGCGGCTATCTAAAGACGCAGCAAGTGCTCGATGTAACGCCCAATCGAGTGCACACCGATTTACTCGCGACGATCGCCGCCGCGATGGGCGCTCCGGTAACGGCAATCGGCGGACAAAGCGTCAGCGTGATCGAGGAGCTCAAAGCGTGATGCGCGCGCACATCGCACTCAGGCTGCTCGGAGCGACGAGCTTGTTCTTGGTCGCTGCCTGCGACGGCCAAATCGAAGGCTTTAGCGGATCGCATCGGGCCTCTTCCTCGAGCGGGACGAGCAGCGCCGGCGCTGGCAACGCGATGAATCCTGCGAGCAATGTCTCGCAAGAGACGGCAAAACAGCGCTGCACGAGCTCGAATGTCGGGCCGCCGATGCTGCGCCGGCTCACGCAGCAAGAATTTCAGCGCACTGTCACCGATATTTTTCCTCAAATCGTGAGCGGCTGGAGCGGCGTGAAAATCGGCACCGACGCCGTCTCCAGCCTGGGTTTTTCGAATGACGCGACCACGCTCGTCGTTGGTCAGCAAACCGCGCAAGAAATCCTCGACACCGCCGAAGACGTTGCCACGCGCGTGACCGACCCGAGCGTGCTATCGACGATCTTGCCCTGCGCGGCGACGAGCGCGGATGCGACCTGCGCCGGTCAATTCATCTCAGAGTACGGTGAGCGCTTGTTTCGGCGACCGCTCAGCGCCGACGAAACCAAAACCTACAGCGACTATTTCAACTCGGTGATGGGCCGCTCGAGCTTCGCGCTCGGCATCAAGTGGACGCTCGTCGCGCTATTTCAATCGCCGAACGCGGTCTATCGCTCCGAAATCGGCACTGCGAACGGTTCGAGTTACGCGCTCTCGCAATACGAAATCGCGACCGAGCTCGCCTATAGCTTCGGCGGTTCCACGCCGAGCCCGGATTTACTAGCAAAAGCCGCGTCCGGCGCACTCGCGACTCCGGACGCGCGACTCGCCGAAGCGCGCGCCTTGCTCGCCACCGACAACGGCAAGGAGGCCGTGCGTGAACTGTTCCGCGAGTGGTCAGGCTATACGGTGGTGCAAGCGCGCGCGAAGAACATGCGAACCGATTTCACCTCCGTCAGCGCCGACATGGTGAAAGAAACCCAAAACTTCATCGACGACGTCGTCTTCACCAATAGCGGCTCGCTGAAAGATCTGTTGACCGCGCCGTACACGTTTTTGAATGCGTCGCTGTCGACGTTTTACGGCTACGGCGCGCAGACCGGGGACTTTGCGAAAGTAGATCGTCCGGCCAATTGGGGCATTGGCCTCCTCGCGCAAGGGTCACTACTCGCCGCCAACGCGCACGCCGACGCGGATTCGCCGACTTGGCGAGGGCTGCTCGTGTTTTCGAAGATGTTCTGCAACACCAAGCCGACGCCGCCGCCATCGGTGCCCACGATTCCGCCGCCAGCGCCGGGCACGGAGACGACGCGCCAACGCTACGAAACCACGCACATGCAGAAGAACACGAGCTGCCCGGTGTGCCACACGAAGTGGGATCCGATTGGCTTCGGCTTCGAGCACTTTGACTACGTGGGCCGCTACCGCGACGCCGAAGACGGACTGCCGATCGATTCGACGGGCTACGTCTTGGATGCACAGGGCAACAAATCCCTCACCTTCGACGGCGCGACCGACCTCGCCACGCAATTGGCCGCCGATCCAGATGTCACGGATTGCGTGAGCGGTTTGATGAGTGAGTACATTTACGCCGGCGGCGGTGGCGTGAGCTGCCTCGCCGAGACCGCGCGCGGCGGCTTCGACAAAGGACAATTTGGCCTCGTCGAGTACCTCGCAGAGCTCGCGACCGAGCGCCAATTCAGCGAACGTGCGCTCGCGAGCCAATAGGGGTCACGCGAAATTCGCGCTCCGCGCCGGAACGCGGCCCGGACGAGAAGTGCCGTAGGTGTGGTACGCTCCACGTCATGACGAGGGGTCATCACTATCCGTATTTTGTCCTGATTTTCGCGCTCGCTGCGTGCGGCGGCTCGACGCCGCCTGCCGAGAACCCGACGGCCGAGACGAGCAACGAGGTTACTCCTCCGCCGCCAGCGCCGTCGACGGAAGACACCGCGACGAAACCCGACGCCGAGAGCACACCACCCAAAAAAGAAGACGTGCCCGAGCCGAATTTCACGCCGGACATGACCGTCGAACAGGCGATCAAAGCGATTCCGCAGGGAACCGAGCGCGTGAACGTCGATCAGGAAACGCTGAGCAAGCCGCTGCAAGACGAAGGCTTGTACGAACCCTGCAAGCCGGGCAGCACGCACTTCACCGTGAAGATCGCGGTCTGGCGTGGCAAAGCCGTGGCGATTGATTTGAATACGACGCCGAAGAATCCGAAGCTCGTCGAATGCCTCAAGGGGCGGATTCGGGATTTGACCTGGTCGGTCAAAGTGCCGTCGCTGAATACCGTCGAATATTCGATGTGAACGAGCTCAGCTCACTCGATCCACTGGATCGAATGCGGTCTGGCTCATCTGCACTTGGTCCGAAGTCTGACCGAAGCGACGCTCTTTCTTGCCGTACTCCGCGAGCGCGGTCGTGAGCGTCTCCGGTCGGAAATCCGGCCACATGATCGGCAAAAACACGAGTTCGGCGTAGGCCGATTCGAAGAGCAAGAAATCACTCACGCGCGTTT
>DASYCL010000159.1:0-1713 GCA_036500245.1 Polyangiaceae bacterium
ATGTCGCGTATACCTCCGTGCTTAAGCGCGCGATCAAGACTTTGTGGCTGGCGCTCGAAGAGTTGGATTTGATGTGGATCCCGGTGCATCGCAGCTGGCGCATCAACGAGCGCATGTACGGCGGGTTACAGGGGCTCAACAAAGCCGAGACCGCGGCGCGTCACGGCGAAAAACAAGTGCTCACTTGGCGCCGTAGCTATGACATCCCGCCGCCGCCGCTCGATCAATCGAGCCAATACTGGCCGGGCAAGGATCGCCGCTACGCGACGCTGTCGCCGAGCGAGCTGCCCGCGACCGAATGCTTGAAGGATACCGTGGCGCGCTTTCTGCCTTATTGGGAGAGCGACATCGCGCCCGCGATTCAGCGCGGTGAACGCGTGCTCGTGGCAGCGCACGGCAACAGCTTGCGCGCGCTCGTGAAGCACCTCGATAACGTGAGCGACCAAGACATCGTCGAACTCAACATCCCGACCGGCATTCCGCTCGTCTACGAGCTCGACGACGATCTGAAGCCGATCAAGCCGCGCTACTACTTGGGCGATCCCGAAGCCGCGGAGCGCGCGGCCAAGGCCGTCGCGAATCAGGGCAAGGCCTGAGCATCAATCGGCGGATGCCGCGCGGTTCGCTGCGCGACAGCGCCTTGCGCGCCGTGTACGGCGGAGTGCGCAGCGAGTCGCGGCAGCGCGTCGTTGGAGCGCGCACGACAAACACCCGCGATTTCGGCTGAGATTGCCGTTTTCCGAGCGAGTCTCCCGCGCTTCTTTCCGCGCCTTTCGCGTGTTAGCGTGAAGCGGCTATGCGCATTCGTTACGCATTGTTCGGGGCTCCGATCTTGATGTTGTCGCTGGTCGCGTTCGGGCAGCCGAGGCGCGCCGCCAAAGAGCCGGATACGGCGACGAGCAAGTCGGACAAGGCTGAACCCAAACCAGAAGCCGCGCCCGCGTCGAACGGCGCGTCCGACGATTTGGGTCCGCCGCCACCGAAACAAGCGCCGAGCGGCAACGGCACTGCCGGCCAAAGCAAGCTCTCGCCGCTGAATCCCGAAGCGAACGAATTCCCGGACGGCGGCGCGCAGACTCCGCCCGTCGAGTACGACAAATTGCTCGGTGACATCGCGGCGCTCCGGAGCCGCGTGTCGGCGGTGACCACGACTTTGTACGCGAGCAAAGTGCGCGTCGTGGTCGAAACGCGCGGCAGCAACGCGCGGATCGCGAACTTCACGGTCACGCTCGACGACGGCGTGGTGTTCACGGCGCCGGATCGCTTCGTCGCCGAAGACGAGCGCACGGTGTACGAACACGCGGTCGCGCCCGGTCATCACGTGGTCGGCATTGATGTCGAGCGCTTCGATGCGCGTGGCGCGGAATATCGGACGTGGCAGAGCTCGCGATTTTCGGTCGTGATCCCCGAGAGCAAGCTCGTCGACGCGCACGTGATCGTCCAAGACGACTCGGACATGGGCAAGGATTTCCCGAGCGATCAGGACGGCGAGTACGATCTGCGCGTTCGGCTGCGCGCTCGGGTTACGAAATGAAGCTTCGCGTTTCGCTCGGCGCGTCCGCGCTGTGCGTGCTCGTTCTTGCAAGCGGAGTCGCGCGTGCACAAGGCGGCGACAAACCCAAACCCACGAACGAAGCCGGGCCCGCAGCGGCCGAAACCGCGAAGCCCGCTGCCGAGGACGAGGCGAACGCGGCGCCCGCAGCTACGAAACCC
>DASYCL010000160.1:0-7108 GCA_036500245.1 Polyangiaceae bacterium
CGTGGTCATGCACCACACGCTGCGCGAGAGCGGCACCTTGCGCGAATACCTCGTGATTTACGGGCATCTCGAGAGCCCAGCGCCCGGTCTGAGCCACGGGCAAAACCTGAAAGCCGGCGCGCTACTCGGCTACGTCGGTGATTCGGGGAGCCCGGGTGTGGTGCACCTGCATCTCGAAATCCGGCGTGCGCGCGAAGGCGTAGACGCGGGCCAGTTGCCGCTCGGTCAGGTGAATCAAAACGCCAAGACCGTGGTGTGCGATCCGCGCAACGTGCTCGAACTCTTGGCGAACACCAAATGAAAATCGTGCCCCCGAGGAACCTCGACGCGCCTCGCTCACTTCGGAAAGTAAGTCGTGGCGCGCTTCTGACCTTTGGTCGAAAGCTTCTTTTCGCCGATCAGCTTCTTCGCCGGGAGCGCGAGGTCCTTCGTGGAGGCGCCGATTGATCCCGCGATTTGTTCGATGCGCTGCCCTGGGTGTCGCTTCACGAACGCGAGCAAAGATTGCGTAAGCGCCGTCAACTCTTCCGGCGAGCGCTTCGCACCCTTGGCGCGTCTGGCCGACTTGGGCGCCTTCGACGATTTGCTGCCTCCTGCGCTGACCGCGCGCACCGACGTTCCAGCGCCCAATGCGTCCGCGATCGCGGCGTGACTCGCTTCCACCAAGGCGACCGACAGCTCGGAGACGAAGTTTTCGATAATGGATTGAATCTTGGGCGTAGTCATTTGGTCGGAAACTAGCCTCTTCGAGGCAGGCAATGCAATCGGATCTTGACCGCGAGTCGGTTTATTGTCCTGGGGGAGATCGCCTTTGAATTGCCGAGTTTATGTCAAATCTCGGGTCGCGATTCGCAATGGCAACTCGATCTTTGCAGTGCGTGCTCGCCGGCAAATACCCATGTTCACGAGCGACGTAAACGCCATTTTCCCGGCTCTATACCACCAATTTATAGCCAAAGCCGTACACGGTCAGGATGTGCTCCGGCTTATCCGGGTGCTTTTCGATCTTCCGCCGCAGCTTGACGATGAAATTGTCGATAGTGCGATTGGTCGGATTGGCATCCACCCCCCAAATCTTATTTAGGATTTCTTCGCGGCTTACCGGTTGCCCGGCGCGTTCGTACAGCATCCTGAGTAACTCCACTTCGTAGAATGAGAGGGTCTCGGACGGCTTGCCCGCGCGATCGAGCGTGTGCGCGGCGACGTTCACGGTGAGTTTGCCGATGCTGAACGTCGCGCTCTCGCTCGGTCGATTCGCGCGCCGAAAAATCGCGCGGATGCGCGCGACGAGTTCACCGACGCTAAATGGCTTCGTCACATAGTCGTCGGCGCCGGCGTCGAGGCCGCGGATCTTGTCGGCTTCTTGGCTCTTGGCTGTGAGCATGATGATCGGAACGAACGCGTCGAAGCGGCGCACGTCTTCGCAGACCTGATAACCGTTTTGATCCGGCAGCATCAAGTCGAGCAAGATCGCGTGCGGATGTTCCTGGCGCGCGAGCTGCGCGCCTTCCTTACCGGTCGAGGCCGTGACCACGCGAAAGCCTTCGAACTCGAGCGCGTCTTTCAGGCCGAGCGTGATATGCGGCTCGTCGTCGACGACGAGGATGGTCTTCTTGGCTTCCATCCGCGACCGAGCTTACAGCGACGGGCCGCGCGGGCACAGCCACGAGCCCACAAAAGCGCGAAGGCGGCGCGCTGGGGTTCCAGCCGCCGCCTTCTTCGTTGTTTACGTGCCCAGCTCAGGTTCCGCCGTCGTTGATCGAGGCACCGAGGCAGGCGATGAAGGCCGTCGCGCCCTGTGCCGGCGTCTTGACCGAACCGTCCGGCGCATCCACGAAACGCAGCAAGCGCTTCTGGTTCGGCGGGCAGTTCTTCAGCAGCGGGTTGCCGTCTTGGTCGACGTAGCAGTAGCCGGCCGGCGCTGCGCCGCCGCTCTCGCAGCTCATCAAATCCGCGCCAGTTTCCTGCTGAATCTCACACAAACAGAAGTTCGTGTCGTCGCACGACGGCGCAGGCGGCTTGCCGCAAGTGCCGGCAGCTCCCAGCTGGGTATAGACGGCCTTTTTGATGTCATCCGACGGCGGGTTGGGATCGCGACCGGGGATGTTGCAGTTACACGAACCCATGAGGTGCGCCGCTTCGATCACCTGGCATTCAACTGCCGCAGTCGCCACCTTCTTGCCTGTGGTCGGATCAACCTCGGTCACGTGTTGCAGAGCGCGCGGCAGGCACTTGCCTTTGAGCGCTTCCTTCAGGCGTTCGATGATCGCGCCGACGGCAGGGTTATAGCCGTAGTTCGGATCGGCACTCTTATCGAGCGTGGTGGTGGTGTTTTTGGGACAAATCGAGGCGACGATCGCGTTGGCACCAAAGTCACGCAGCACCGTGAGCTCGCGCGCACCCGGGTACGCCTTTGCGTAGTACTGCGTCGTGCCAACGGGTCCGCCGCCAGTCGGCTGACACAAAGGGCTATTCGACGCCGCCAGCGTCGTAGTCGTTCCATCCTTCGCGGCCGAGCAATCGCATGCCGAGTCACCGGGCATGCACATCTTCGGCGTTGCCAGCTTGAACGTGCACGCGAACTCCAAGTCGTCTTGGGCCGGGATGCTTTGCTCGTGGCCGTTGATCACGTTCGCCTGCGGATTCATCGAGTCCGTGGGCCCAACGATGCTCGCCGCGGGCATGGTCGCGAACGGGTTCATACCCGAGCGGGGCGTCTCGGACTCGACCATGAACGGATCGGCCGGCGGCACCGGCGGGTTCGCAGCTGCGTCACCCAGCAACGCCGACCAGCGATTGTTGGCCAGGAGATCCGTCGCGTTCATGTACGTGAGCGCCGTTGGGCTCGCGAGCGAATCCGCCGAGGAGATGTCTTGCCAAGGCACGCCGACGAGGCCAGCCAAGAAGATCAACGACTGATCGCGCGGTGGCTTGCCGCTACCCTGGGTATCGAAAAGCGGATTGACGACGCTCTTCGTCCCATCCGACTGCAGCTGAATGGTCTGAGCCGTCAGCGCGTTCACGTAGCGCGCCGTCGGGTAGAGCAGATCGAAACCGAAGCGCTGCTTTTGGTTATAGCAACGAAGGTTGAGCGAATCGTTCTGGTTGTCCCAGGTATTGTAGGTACCGGCCGCGGCGCCCATGCAGACGGAATCTTGGTTCAAGGGCTGGCAGCCCGCTGGCGGCGACGTTTCGTTCTGCGCACACGAGCGGCAGCACTTGTCGTTCGGGTTCGCGGCGCACGGCGCCGTCGCCTTCGGCATGTGCGACGTGGCACCGACGAACCAACCGACGCCCTGATCTTGAATCGAGCAGTCGTTCTCGTCCGAGAGCATCACGATCGCGACGAGTGAATCGGGGCGCAGGAATGCTTTGCGCTGGGCGAGCAAATCCGTGTCGCAGCCATTGCACACGCCGGTAGTGCCATCCGGGTTCACGACGAGCTGCGAACCGCGCACGGTCGTGTTGTTCGTCGGGCTCCCCGTGGTCGTATCTTTCGTCACGTTCGCCGGGGGTTCCGGATCGACCAAGAAGCGATACCAAGCTTCGAGCGAAGCTTCGTAGCCGCAACCATGCTGACCGGTGGCCGTCACCATCGCGGTGAACTGAGTGTTCAGATTCGCGGCGTTATTTTCGCCCGGGGGCGCGTCTTTCGTGCCCGACGGATCCCAAGCCAAGAAGCCGCTATTGTTCCAGGACGCAACGCCCGGGCGCTTCTTGCCAATCAGCTCACCCTTATCATCCAAGAACGTGATGGCGGGATCGTCCGTGGGTTGAGGAGCCGCGCACACGCTGCCACCGTGGGCGCCCAAGCTGGAGCTCACGATACCGATGTGGATGTCGCCGATGGGCGCGAATTCCGGCTGATTCCCGCCGGGACACGTGCCGTCCGCCGCAGCGTTGCCGCCGCTCGGTGTGAGTCCGTCCGCGGCGACGCAGATCGGCGAAACCAAGCGACTCAGGAGCACCGGCACGGCGTCCGCGAGGATTTGCTGCTTGTCGGCCATCGACACCGAGTTGTCGATCATGAAGAGCAAGTCGATCTTATCGACCGCGGTCTGCACGATCTGGTCGACGAACACGTTACTGGTCGTCGGCGTACTCGGGACCACCTTGCGATCGAGACAGCCCGTGGCAAGGCCCGTCACTGCGGCCAGCATGGCCACACACGCGGCGCCTGCTCGAGCCAGCTGCGTCGCTTTGCCGGATTTCGGCTTGGACTGTGACTCGGGCGTCGAACGCTTCAACATCATTGGAAGAACTCCTTGAATGTGCGCCGCCCCTGGCACGGCATGGCCTGGGAGCGTGAGGGGAACTGTGAAACCGGGGCCCGCGCGGACCCCTCGCGCGCGGCGGCCGCAGCGTAGGTTTTAGCACCGCGCATTGTCAATCGTCGCGAATACGCCGCGGAAACATCTATCGCACGTCGTGCGCAGCGCAGCTCGAGCGCGGAGGAAATTTCCGCGTTGGCTGCTTCGGCCGGGACCGACCCGCACGTCGTGCTTTGAGCAGACTTCACGGCGGCTCTCTAAGCACGCCGTATGCCGTTGCTCGGAACCCGGATTTCCCGAGCAACACGCGCGGGCGGTCGCAACTGGGTTGGCAACTCGGGCATTCGCGCCAATTTAGTAGCCTCGAGTTGCGCCGGGCCCGTTCGCTACTTGTTCTCTTTTTTCTTCTCCGAGCCTTTGCCGGACTTGCCCGCCGTCGGCTTGCTTGCGGTTGGCGGATGTACCGAGGCCGCGGCTGGATGTTGAGCTGCAGCCGGCTCAGGTGCCCGCCCCTTGGCTTCGCCCTCGCGCGGTTGGCGCGGCTCGGTGCCCGGCCGACTTCCGGCAGCCGCGGCCCCAGTCGGAGATCCATGCTCGTCAGGCAGCGATTGCGATGCCGTATTCTTTGTCTCGTGGCGAACCTCGCCGCCGCTCCGCGTCTCGTGAGTCGCGGGAGGCTCGTGATTGTCGGGAGTGCGCGCGCCAGTAAGCTGCGTATTCTGTGCCCCGTGCATCGCGACAGGATGCGCCGGCGCGGGATGTTCTTCACGAGTCGGATAGCGTCCGCCAGCGACGTAGGGCGCGTGCGGCGCCGCCGGGGGCAAGCGGCGCCAACCGTGCGCTTCGCCTTCGCGCACCGCGTGCACGCGTGCGCCGCGTGGCACTTGGCCGACTACGTACGCCTCGCCCGGGCGGCCCGAGTAATAGTAGTACCCGCTGTCGTAGGCGTACCACTCGGGGTGGTCGGGCGGGAAATCGTGGACGTGCGGTTCGCCGATCGGACACCACTCGCCACCCAGCGCGGCTGGATAGAAATGCGGGCCTCCGTAGTAGTACTCGGGCTCCGCTTCGACCGGTTGCGCTGCCACGGGCGCGGGCTCCGCTGCCACGCCAACCGGCTGCGCGGGCGCCATACCGGCCTGAGCGTAGCAGCCGGCGAGCGGCAGCGACGCAAGGATGAAAACGAATGAACGAGTCCCAACCGACTTAATCATGAGTTTCCCACTGGCGTGTGTTGATACGCGGCGGCGTGCCACAAATTTCCGAACGATTGCTCTTGGCAACCTTCGTGCTCTCGAGAGCAACAAACACCCTAGCGGCGAGCCTCGCACGTCTCCTCGGCGGCGTGTGGTGAAAGCGCGCGCGCCATCGCGACTGACGCAACTCGTTGCTGAGCGACAACAGAGCCGCAATAAATCGCTTGGGGTGCGGTCGGCCGACGCGCGCCCGAAAAGGTGGGCGCACGACAATGACTCGACTATTCGCTCGCTTCCGGCGACGGCTCGCTGCGCTTGAACCAGTCGCGAAGCGCGACGAGGTGCTTTTTGCTGACGCCGGGCACGGCCAGGATCGCGTCGTCGGTTGCGTCGCGCACGGCGGCGAGCGAGCCGAGCGTTTTCAGTAACGCCACTCGCGTCTTCGGGCCGATGCCGGGAATTTGTTCGAGCTCGGACGTGAGGCGGCGCTTTTTGCCAACCTTCTTCCGGCCGCGATTCGAAAAGCGATGCGCTTCGTCGCGCGCGCGAGCGAGTAGGAATAGTTCCGGGCTGTTCGGACGGAGGGGGATCGGGTTCTTTTGGCCAGGCAAGTACACGCGATCGACGAGCTTGTCGCCCGCGACGTTTTCTTTTTCTTTGGCTAGGCCGACGATCGGCAAATCGTGGAGGCCGAGATCGTGCGCGGCTGCGAGCGCCACGCCGAGCTGACCGCGCCCGCCATCGACCACGAATAGATCCGGCAATTGCCAATCCGCGCCTTCGCCGTTCGAGATCGGCGCATCGGTGTCGGCTGCGCTGGGCGTCAAGTCGTTGGCGTCTGGGCTCGATTCGCTGTCGAGCGCGCCGTCGTCGGCAGCTTCGCTCACTGGCGTGGTTGTGGCCGAAGGCTCGTCCGCGACGCCGAAGGCTGGGACGATTTGCGTTGCGGACGCGTGACCATCCATCAAAATCTCTTCGGCTGCGGAAGTGTCGGCGACGGCGTTTTCAGGGTGCGGATTTTCCGCGGCTTGGAGTTGCGCTTGGTCGCGACCGCGGCGAAAGCGACGGCTCAAGACTTCGAACATCGCGCGATAGTCGTCACCGTCGCCGACGGTGCGCACTTTGTAGGTGCGATATTTTTTCTTGTCCGGTAAGCCATTGAGCAGCGCGACGACCGCGCCGACCGTGTCTTGGCCACCGAGGTGCGAGATGTCGCAGCACTCGATGCGGCGCGGCAAGGTCGGCAAGCGCAAGCGCTCTTGCACGCGCGCGAGGCGTTCATCGATGTCGGTTTCGGCGCGGCGTTTTTCTTCGAACGCGTGGCGCGCGTTTTCGATCGCCATGTCGAGCAAGGCTTTGCGCGGGCCGCGCGCGGGCGCCAGGATTTCGCAGCGCTTTTTGCGGCCGCCGGCCAGCGCCTCGCGGCGTTCGGCGAGCCACTCGGCCACGCCGTCCGCGCCTTCGGGCAGCGTGGGCACGATGATTTCTTCCGGAATCAAGGCTTCGCCGGAGCCGCCGTCGCCGTAGTGCTCGCGCAAAAACGCGGCCACCACTTCGTCGTCCGGCACTTCCACGCGCTTGTTCGAAAAGCTCGCGATGTCGATCACGCGGCCGGCGCGCACGAGCATCACGCTGAGCTCG
>DASYCL010000161.1:0-6833 GCA_036500245.1 Polyangiaceae bacterium
GAAGCTGCTCGAGGGCCTGGCTGAGAAGGGCTTCGGCAGTGAGCAGCTCGCCGAAATGCAGAAGATCATCGACGCCGAAAAGAGCGATTTGTTCGACGTGCTCGCCCACGTGGCTTACGCCCTGGCGCCTGTCACGCGCGAAGAACGCGCAGCCACCGCCAAGCACGACATCAGCGTGAGCTTCAACGAGAAGCAGCAGGCTTTTCTCGACTTCGTGCTGTCGCACTACGTCAGCGTCGGCGTCGAGGAGCTCGGTCAAGAGAAGCTGACGCCCCTCATGCGCCTGCGCTACCACAACTCGATCGCGGACGCGGTGGCCGACCTGGGCCGGCCCGACGAGATTGGCCGCATCTTTGCCGACTTCCAAAAGTACCTGTATCGGCGACGCGCGGTCGCGTGAGCCGGGCGTAGACGCTTTTTCCTCTCCGACGATGCGCGCCAAAGCCCCATGCGGATCGCCGGTTCCGGTGCAAGTTGCGACGCAGGGTGGCGCTCGCCACGACACGGCACTAGGAATCCCGAGGCCCGTCGGCCGAGTGCTGTTCTGCGCCCCCGAAACGAGACCGACACGGAGACTAGATGACCGCCGGAAGCCTAGAAGAGCAGTCCACCCCGCACACGAGCGAACACCCGAAGTCGCGCGGGTCCAAGTTTTTACGCTACGCGATCCCGATCGCGGGTGTGCTCGCCTTGGTCGCCGCGCTCGGGGCCACCAAAGCGGCGCAGATCAAAATGTTGATCGGCTTCGGCAAGACCATGAAGGCGATGGGGCCGCCGCCGGAGGTCGTGAGCACCGCATTGGCGCAGCAGCAAGCCTGGGAGGGCACGCTGAGCGCGGTCGCCAGCGTGGTGTCGGCCAAAGGCGTGGCGGTCAGTAACGACGCGGCCGGCGTGGTCTCGCGCATCAACTTCGAGTCCGGTCAGATCGTCAAGCAAGGGCAGCTCTTGCTCGAGCTCGACACCAAGGTCGAGCGGGCGCAGCTCGCCTCGGCGAAGGCGCGGCGGGAGCTCGCCGACCTCTCGGCCCGGCGCTCGCGCACGCTGGTGAGCTCCGGCGCGATCGCCTCCGCGCAGCTCGACACCGACGAGTCTGCCGCCAAGGGCGCCGGAGCCGACGTGAGCGCGCTCGAGGCGCAGATCGCGCGCAAAACCATCACCGCGCCGTTTGGCGGCAAGCTCGGCATTCGCGCGGTCAATTTGGGTCAATATCTCGCGCCGGGCACGACGATCACCACGCTCGAATCGACCCAGAACGTGTACGTCGATTTCACGTTGCCCCAGCGCGACGTCGCGTCCCTCCAAGTCGGCATGGAGGTGCGCGCCACGCAGAGCGAAGGGGACTCCGCCCCCGTGCTCGGCGCGATCAGCGCGATCGATCCGTCAGTCGACGCCGCGACGCGCTCGGTCCACGTGCGCGCGAGCCTACCGAACCAGGACGAACGCTTGCGCCCGGGCATGTTCGTGCGCGTGTCGGTCGTGCTGCCCAAGCAAGGCCTCGTGAACCAGGGTGCCGTCGTAGCGATTCCGCTCACCGCCGTGATTCACGCCTCGTTCGGCGACTCCGTGTTCACGGTGGAAGACGACCCGCACGGTCCCGACGGCAAGCCGCGCAAAATCGCGCGCCAACAGTTCGTCAAACTCGGCGAAGCCCGCGGCGACTTCACCTCCGTGCTCGACGGACTCAAAGCCGGCCAAGAAGTCGTCACCTCCGGCGGCTTCAAGCTGCGCAACGGGCTGCCGATCGTGATTGACAATAACTCGGTGAAGCTGAAGCCTGCGCTGGATCCGCATCCGGAGAATAAGTGAAGGTGTGTCTTGGAATCTCAGGGCGGCAGAGTCATGGCGTTGAAGTCTCCTGAGTGTCCGGGTTCGCAAACCTCATCGAGTGAAAAACCGGCGAGCGCGGGCGCCTGCTGTTTCAACAGCTGAGAGGCCCGCCGAGCACTTCAGGTTGGGACTACAAAAACAAAATCAAACCCCCTATGAAATTCACTGACCTCTTCATCCGTCGACCCGTGCTCGCCATCGTGATCAATCTCGTGATCATCATCGCGGGGTTGCAGGCGGTGCGCACGTTGAATGTGCGGCAGTATCCGCGGCTGGAGAGCGCCACGATCGCGGTGCGCACGGCCTACGTGGGCGCCAACTCCGAGCTCGTGCGCGGCTTCATCACCACTCCGCTCGAGCGCGCGATCGCGGCCGCGGACGGCATCGACTTCATCGAGTCACAGAGCGTGCAGGGGCTCTCGACCATCAACGTCCGGCTCAAGCTCAATTTCCCCGCGGCAGGCGCGCTGGCCGACATCAGCGCGCGCGTGAACCAGGTGCGCGCTGATCTGCCGCCGGAAGCCGAAATTCCGGCGATCAACATCGAGCCCTCGGACGCTCAAGTCGCCGCGATGTACCTGACTTTCGGCTCGAACATCCTCGAGGACAATCAGGTCACCGACTACCTGATCCGCATCGTGCAACCGCGTTTGTCGGCGATCGCGGGCGTGCAGCGCGCAGACATCCTCGGCGGCCGCACGTTCGCCATGCGCGCCTGGCTCAAGCCCGCGCGGATGGCCGCGCTCAACGTGAGCCCGGGCGAGGTGCGTCAGGCGCTCGCCTCCAACAACTACCTGGCCGCCGTGGGGCAGACCAAGGGCCACTTGGTGCAAGTCAACCTGACCGCGACCACCGACGTGCAAACAGTCGACGGTTTCAAAAAGCTCGTCATCCGCCAGAGCGGCGACTCGCTCGTGCGTCTGGAAGACATCGCGGACGTGGTCCTGGGCGCCGACACCTACGATCAGGACGTGCGCTTCTCCGGCAAGCGAGAGACCTTCATGGGTGTTTGGGTGCTCCCGAACGCCAACTCGCTCGACGTGATCAACCGCGTTCGGCAAGAGATCGAGACGATCAAGAGCGAGCTCCCGAACGGCATGCGCGCGACGATCGCCTTCGACTCGACACGCTACATCAACAACGCCGTCAAAGAAGTCACGCACACGCTCACGGAGACCGTGCTGATCGTCGTGATCGTGATCTTCTTGTTCCTGGGCTCGCTGCGCAGCGTGCTCGTGCCGCTGGTGGCGATCCCCGTTTCGCTGATCGGCGCTGTCTTTCTGATGCAGGTGTTCGGCTTCACGATCAACCTGCTCACGCTGCTGGCGATCGTGCTCTCCGTGGGCCTCGTCGTCGACGACGCGATCGTCGTGGTCGAGAACGTGGAGCGCAATATCCGGCTCGGCAAGTCGCCGATGGAGGCTGCGCTGGTCAGCGCTCGGGAATTGGTGGGGCCGATCATCGCGATGACCATCACGCTCGCCGCGGTCTACGCGCCGATCGGCTTTCAGGGCGGCCTGACCGGCGCGCTCTTCCGGGAATTCGCGTTCACGCTGGCCGGCGCCGTGTTCATCTCCGGCTTCGTCGCGCTCACGCTCTCGCCCATGATGTCGTCGCGCTTGCTGAAGCCCGCGCAAGCCGAGGGGCGCCTCGCGAAGCTGATCGATCGAGCGTTCGAAGGCTTGCGCAGCACCTACGCGCGGCTGCTCGACAGCACGCTGCGCACGCGACCGGTCGTGTACACGATCTGGATCTTGCTCACGCTGGTCACCATCCCGCTTTATTTGTTCTCACCGCACGAGCTCGCGCCCTACGAAGACCAAGGCGTCGTGTTCGCCGCGCTCGACGTACCCGCGAACGCCACGCTCGAGCAGCTCACGCCCTACACCTCGCAGGTCCAGCATTTGTTCGCGTCGGTCCCGGAGTTCGAGCAGAGCTTTCAGATCACCTTCCCCACCGGCGGCTTCGGCGGCGCGATTATGAAGCCGTGGGAAGAGCGCAAGCGCAACATTTTCCAAATTCAGGAAGAGCTCAGCAAGAAAACCTACGGCATCGCCGGCATTCGCGCGCCGGTGTTCCTGCCCGCGGCGTTACCGAGCGCCGGCTTTTTCCCGGTGGAATTCGTGATCGCCTCGACCGAGAGCCACGAGCGCTTGCTGCCGATCGCCAAGCAGCTCGTAGAGGACGCGGTGAAGAGCGGTGAATTCGCGTTCCCGCCGGTGATGGACGTGCGCATCGACCAAGCCAACGCCGAGATCGTGATCGATCGCGACAAGGTGGCGTCCATGGGCCTCACCATGCAGCAGGTGGGCGCGGATCTGTCGTCACTCTTGAGCGGCAACTTCGTCAACCGCTTCACGATCGACGGACGCAGCTACAAAGTAATCCCTCAAGTCGAACGCGCCGAACGCCTCACGCCCGATCAATTGAGCGACATCCACATCAGTGGTCCGCGCGGCGAGCTCGTGCCCCTCAGCTCGATCGCGACGCTGAAAGAAGGCGTGGAGCCGCGCTCGCTCAATCGTTTCCAACAGCTGAACGCGATCAAGATCTCCGGCGTCGCGCCCCGCTCGCTCGAAGCCGGCCTGCAGGTGCTCGAAAAGTCCGCCGAGAAGCTCTTGCCGCCCGGCTCGCGCGTTGACTACACCGGCGAATCCCGGCAATTGCGCCAAGAGTCCGGCAAATTCTTGCCCGCGATGGGCCTGGCGATCGTGCTGATTTTTCTGGCGCTCGCCGCGCAGTTCAACTCCTTCCGCGATCCGTTCGTGGTGCTGGCCGGCTCCGTGCCGCTCGCCATGTTCGGCGCGCTCTCCTTCACGTTCCTCAAATTCTCGGGGCCGCCCGGTATGCACTTTCCGCTGACGCAAGGCTGGACCACGACGCTCAACATCTACTCGCAAGTCGGCCTGGTCACATTAGTCGGCCTGATCGCCAAAAATGGCATCTTGATCGTGGAGTTCGCCAACACGAGCCAGCTCGCCGGCATGACCAAGGTGGAGGCCGTGCGCAACGCCGCCCTCACGCGCCTGCGCCCGATCCTGATGACCACGATCGCCACCGTTTGCGGCCACTTCCCGCTCACCCTCGTCACCGGCCCCGGCGCGGTCGCCCGCAACTCGATCGGCATCGTGCTCGTCGGCGGCATGACCATCGGCACCCTCTTCACGCTGTTCGTCGTGCCGTCGGTGTACGTGCTGATCGCGCAGGATCACCATGAGCAGCGGGCGCGGGACGGCGAACGACTGCCGGAAGGCAGCGCGCCGCTACCGGCGGAGTGAGACTGCGCCGTCAACGTCGCACCGCGTTCACGCGCACGCCTACTTCTGCCCTCTCAAGGTAAACACCGCGAGCTCCGGCGGCACCCCGAGCCGCATCGGCGGTCCCGTCGTGCCGAGGCCGGCGTTCACGTACAGCGTGGAGCCGCCTCTCTGCACCAAGCCGCGCGAGCGCTGCCCGGTGAGCTTCGCCAAGTTGTAGCGCTGGGCGAGGAACGGAATGCCGAGCTGGCCGCCGTGCGTGTGTCCGCTCAGGACGAGCGCGATGCCGGCGTCGCACGCGGCGTCGAATGACGTCGGGTAGTGCGCCAGCAAGATGATCGGCACTCCGCCGGGACACGTCTCGAGCGTCTGCGCGAGATCGGCGCGGCGCGCGAAGCGATCGTCGAGGCCCGCGATGGTGAGCGACGCCGCGCCGCGCCGGAGCACGCGGCTCGCGTTGCGCAGGACGACCAGCTTGCGAGCCTCCAAGAGTCGGGTCAACAGATCGTTGTCGGTCTGGTCGTGGTTGCCCATGGCGACACACACGCCGTCGGGCGCGGACAGTTCGCTCAAAGCCGCCGCGACGTCGGCATAGAAGGCGCTGCCGCTCGTCACCAAATCGCCCGTGACCACGCACAAATCGGGGCGCTCGGCGTTGGCGAGCTCCGCCCATTTTTTCGCGCGTGACAAGCGATCGAAGCTACCGACGTGTAGATCGCTCAGCTGCAGCACGCGATAGCCGTCGAACTCGCGCGGCAGGCCGGCGATCACAACCTCCATTTTCCGTACGCGCACGAAGCGGCGTGCGCCCCAAATCGTCCACGCCGAAAGGAGCAGTCCGAGCAGGTAGACGTCGAGCGCGCCGGCTCGCAGCCATTGGCCGAACGTGAAGCCCCGCGATACGTCGGCGAGCGACAAGCCCGCGGCGGCGACGAGCTCGAACGGAAAGCCGAGCAGCGCGAGCATGGCCGCGCCCCACAGCCAGAAGACTGGTTCGTCGAGCAAGCGCGTGACCCAGCGCGGCCGCGGACGATCCCGAAGCGCCGACGTGAAGCGCGTTACGGTGAGCGCGTACAGGCCGCCAGCAACCACGCCGGCGATGAACCAGTTCACGAATGAGCACGCGATCAAGAACACGAGCGCATGTGACGCGGTCAGGACGCCCATGGGCAGCCAGTACAGGCGGCTTCTTGGCATGCGCGAAAGTACTACGAATTTTTGTGCCGAGTCTTGTATTGTCGGCAGGTGAGCGCCTGGTCCCAAAACCTGTTCGCGTTGTTGACATTGATCGTCGCGCCGGCGGTGCTCACGAACGCTTCTTCGGTGCTCGCGCTCAACACCGCCAACCGCTTCGGGCGCGTGGTGGATCGTTCGCGACAGCTCACGGACGAGGTGTCGCGATTGCGCGACGACGCCGAGCTGCGCCGGATTCGGCTGAGTCAGATCGCGCGGCTCCTGAAACGCGCCGGGCTCTTGCTGCGCGCGCAAACTTGCTTTTACGGGGCGCTCGGCTTGTTCGTGGCCGCGGCGTTGATCTCCGTGCTCGGCGCGGCGCTCGCGTCGGGCTACCCGTTCGGCTATCGCGCAGCGGCGCTCGGCAGCTTCGTGGTCGGTTCGACGGCCGCGTCGTGCGTGGTCTACGGCTGCACGTTGCTCGTACGCGAGACGCGGCTTGCACTCGAGTCACTGGCCGAAGAGGCCAAGCTGTTCGAACGTCAGTCCTCGCCGGAGGCTCGAGCCGGCTGACGC
>DASYCL010000162.1:0-2504 GCA_036500245.1 Polyangiaceae bacterium
ACGTCGTAAATCACGTCGAGGCCGTCCGCGCCGAGGCCGCTCGCGGCGAGTTTCAGCGCGTCGTCCGAAGCGTCGGCGTCGAGCGCGGCGCGCCGCACATCCCCGAGCGTTTGCGGATCTTTGGCGAGCGCCGGATGCGTCGACGAGCCCTTTTGATAAGCCGTGAGACTCGCGGGAAATTGCGCGAGTTTCGCGTAACCGTGACCTAGCGCACGCCACTCGCGCTCGCTGCGTTTTTTTTCGGGTTTTGCCGTGAGCTCCGCGAGCGCCGTTTGATCGCCGGATTCGGCGCGCGTGACGAGCTTGCTCGCGCCGTCGTCTTTGGGCACGACGCTTTTTGCGGCGACGCCGTCCGGCGTCGAAGCGTCGGTCTTACTGCCGAAGGCGAGCGAGGCCACGACGATCAGCGCCGCGATCGCCACGACCGAAAAGGCCGCGCCGAGCCCCAAAATCCAAACCGGCACGCGGCGCGATCCGAGCGCCACTTCGCGTTGCAAGAGCGAGCTCGAAACCGCGGCGTTCGACGAGACCGCGCCGTAGTCTTGCGACGCGCGCGCGGTTTGGCCGAGCAGCGTCGGCGCGTAGCCCTGCGCCGGCGACACATCGATTTTCGTGCCGGGATTTGCGCTCGAATTGACGACCACGCTCGAGCGCGCGCGGCTGACCGGGCCGGACGGCGGCGTGCCCGCGAAACCGAGCGACGAACCAGGCGGACCCAAAATCAAATCGATCCGCTCGATCAATTCGGCGGCAGTTTGTACGCGCTCGGCCGGAAGCTTCTTCATCAGCTCGAGCACGAGCTCGGAGATCGCGGGCTCGACGTTCGCGGGCAATGGCGGCGGATCGGCCGTCAAATGGCGCGTGAGCACGACCACCAAGTCTTCGTCCTTGAACGGCGAGACGCCGCTCAGCATCTCGTGCAAAATCACTCCGACGGTATAGAGATCGGCGCGCGCGTCGACCGCTTCACCGCGGGCTTGCTCGGGCGACATGTACTCGGGCGTGCCGAACACCGTGCCGATTTGGGTGAGCGCGGTTTGCTCGGTGTTCGCGTCGACCTTGATTTTCGCGATGCCGAAGTCGAGCACCTTGACGAAGTCGGGGTCGGTGTCTTTGACCACGAGCATCACGTTGTCCGGCTTCAAATCGCGGTGCACGATGCCGACGCTGTGCGCCGCGTGTAACGCCTGCGCGATTTGGCGCGTGATCCGGAGCGCGCGTTCCGGCGCGAGCGCGCCCTCGGTATCGACGACTTTGGCGAGGCTCCGGCCTTCGACGAACTCGAGCGCGAGGTAAAACGTGCCGTCGTCGAGCTGGCCGAAATCACTCGCGGAAACCACGTGCGCGTGGTCGATGCGGCCGGCCGCGACCGCCTCGCGTTCGAAGCGCGCGACGACCTCGGGAAACGCCATCATTTCGCGGTGCAGCACTTTGACGGCCACCGCCTTGCGCATGTGCACGTGCTCGGCGCGATAGACCGCGCCCATACCGCCGCTGCCCAGCAGTTGCTCGATTCGGTAGCGCCCTGCCAGAACGGTGCCGACCAGAGCATCGCCTTCGACGGCGTGTACTTCCTGGCGAGTGCTCACTGGGCGCTATTCTGGAAACGTTTGTGCCAAGAGTCGAGCAGTACCTTCTAGCTAGGAGCGGCCCTTACCGGAAGGCAAAAGTCGCGCTGTAGTGGCATGAGAATTTGAGGTGATTCCGCGATGTAAGACGATCTTCGCGCCCGCTTCGCGGCCGCGCGCGTAGGCTTCGGATCCGTGGCCGACCGCGTATCGCGTCCAGCGAATGCGCGGGTGGCGCTTGCGGAAAAAATTGTCGAGCGCGGCATCGCCGACCCAGACCAGCCCTTCGGCCTTCGATTTTTTGCGTTCGCGCTCGAGTCGATCGCGAAATCCGGCCATCACGCCGGCAATGAAAGTGAGGCGCTTTGCACCCTTGCCCGCTTGAGTTCCGCGGTATTCGCGAAATAAGCGTTCGGCACTCGTATTTAGAAATGAGTGCACATAATCGGCGAGTTCGAGATTGGCCATAGAACCGCAAATTTCGAGGACGCTGCCGCGCTTGCCCTCCGCCGCGCGCCAAACCGGCACCCAAATCGTCTGCACGAAAAAATGATCGCCGAGGATGCCCGCCAAAATGCGCTGCGCCTCGCTGACTCGCCCGTTCGGTTCACCGAGGTGGCGAAAAGCGTACGCCGATTGTCGGCCGCTCACCGCGAGATCGATGTTGTATTTGAGCATCAAGCGCTGCGCGGCGCTCATCGCCGCTTGCGCCTCGTGTTCGTTCGAGCTCTCGGCTAGTGCGAGCAGCTTGGCGATGCGCTCGAGTAGATGCTGATCGACGCCGCCTGCGTCGTGCTTGCCGTGTGTGCGCGGCAGGCCAGCGGCGCTCGCGTCGATGCCACGCTCTTCGCAGGCGCGACGAAAGGCCGCGCCGTGCACGGTTTCGTCAGGTTGCCCCAAAATCTCGTCGACGTATTGGTGCGCCATCTCGTGCTT
>DASYCL010000163.1:0-4371 GCA_036500245.1 Polyangiaceae bacterium
CAGCGCGAGGCGCAGCTCGGCGATTTTTGCGTCAACTGTCACGCGCCGATGGCCGTGCGCGAAGGGCAAACCCAAGACGGCCTGAACCTCGACAGCGTGCCGCAGCCGCTGAAAGGCGTGACTTGTTTTTTCTGTCATTCGGTGAGTGACGTCCAAGGCACCCACGACAATCCCCTCGAGCTCGCGAGCGACCAGACGATGCGCGGCGAATACAACGACCCTGCGCCCAACGTCGCGCACGCTTCCACCTATTCCGACCTGCACGATCGCGCTGAGCTCGCTTCGTCGAACCTGTGCGGCAGCTGTCACGACATCGTGAATGGGCACGGCGTGAGCCTCGAACGCACGTTCTCCGAGTGGCAAGGCTCGGTGTTTTCGCACGCACCCGGCGGCTCTACGTGCGGACAATGTCACCTGGATCAAAGCCCCGAGCTCGAGAAAGCCGCGCAGTCGAGCGGCGCGCCGCTGCGCCACACGCACGCGCACGACATGCCCGGTGTCGATTTGGCGCTCCAAGATTTTCCCGAAGCCGACGCGCAGGAAACGCGTGTGCAGGCAGCGCTAAACAGCACTTTGCAAAGCGCATTGTGCGTCCGCGGCGTCGGCAGCGCCGAGCAGCTCTTGGTCGTGCTCGACAATGTCGCGGCTGGGCACGCGTTTCCGAGTGGCGCGACGCAAGATCGCCGCGCGTGGGTCGAGCTCGAGGCGTACCGCGCCGGCGCAGTGATTTATCAGAGTGGCGCCGCGACGACCGATGGCGTAACCCCAAAAGATCCCGACATTTGGTTACTTCGAGACTGCATCACTGACGCAAACGAGCAGCCCGTGCGCATGTTCTGGGATGCCGCGAACAGCGCGCCGAATTTACTTCCAGCGCAGCTCACCTTCGATCCGAGCGACCAGCGCTTTTATCAAACGCACGTATTTCGGCGCTATCCGCAAACGGGCATTTTGCCGGCCGCGCCGGATCGCGTCACCTTGCAAGTGCACCTCACGGCGGTCGCGCCGGAAGTGATCGCGGATTTGATTGGCTCGGGTGACCTCGATCCGAGCTTTCAGGGAAAGATCTCGGATCGGTTGGTCGGGCCGCTGCTCGAGTGGACGCCCGAGAGCGCGAGCGAGCACTTCACGGACGAAGGCTTGCCGGCAAGTTGCGTCGCGCGAGGCGGGCTCAGCGCGGCGGCGGACAAAGTTCCCGCTGCGAGCGCCGCTTGTGACGATTGAGCGCGTTCAGTTCTTTTTCAAGGCAAGCAGCGCAAACATCCCGCCTTGCACCGGGCGTGCTTGGAATGCGTCCCATTGCCCGGTCGCCGTGTAGTACAAATCTCCGAACGGCACGCGCGCGGTGGATGTCGTCGCGTAGCCGTACACGCCGTCGATCCAGGTCTTTTGTACGGCGCTGTCCGTGATCGCGGCGGCCGTCCAGATTTCCCAATCGCTCTTCGTGTACGGGTTTCTAGGATCGAGTTCGACGCCGTAGCTTTGCGCTTGCGACGATACCACGAAGCTTCTTCGTCCAAGATCGCGCTCGGGACGAGATTCAAACCCAGGATTTTGTCGTAGAGCGCCTTGTATTTGAGGCTCCACGTGCCCGGCTTGTCGTACTCGAGGAGTAGGTGTTTGCCGGAAGAATCTTGGGCTTTCGTCGTCCATTGGCTGGCCAGCATTTGGGCGTGTGAGTAACTCGTCTTGTCGGCCGAGTTGCCGGCAGCGTCCGCCAAGATCGACATCGCGCCGATTCCGACGATGCCCTTCAACGCGAGGTTCACGCTGTGATTGATGAAGCCGGTGAAATCATCGGTTTGATTTTTGGTTCTCCGGGTCGAGCGTATTGGGCACGAGGTAGTCGGCCCATTGCTTCGCGATCTCGTAGAGCATCAACCACGGCTTGTCCACGGTGCCAACGAGCTCGGTGCCGCCGAAGGCTTGGCGCAACGAAAGCGTGCAGAGCGCGGCGTAGTGGTCGCCACCGGCGGCCTCATCGTAAAGATCCGAACGCAATCAGCGTCGGTCGATCGGTTCCGGTGGCGCGCCGGGTTCGGGTGGGATCGGCGCTGGTTCTGGAGGATCAGGCGGCGGGTCGTCGATGGGCGGACGTGGCACGCCGGGACCATTCGGGTCTGCTTCGATTCCGGTCATGTGTCGGGACATGCCAGCAAAGTTTTGCAACAAGCATTCCCTTCTACTTGCGTGGATGCGCGATCCGCGCGGTCGTTTTTGTGTATTCGTGCCAGTGGGGCCTGGTTCTGAGGCACTCGCGTTACTTGTCCGCGCCGCGCGAATGGAAGCGAGGCAGCGAAGCTGTCACGGCAACGAGCCCATGCTTCGCCTTTCGTCACTCGTTAGGGTGATACTGGTTCGGCAGCGTCGGGCCGCTGGCTTTCGTGGGTCGGTCGTGATCAGCTCGGGGCCTTCCGGGAATCTGAGACGGCGTGACCAATCAATGGCGAGGGCGAGGGATGAGTAACGACAGCCGGCTGGGTGAGCGATTTGCGGCGCGCGAGTTCGCGCGTCTCGGCCCCGACAGCGAAGACGCGGCGATACTGGCGTTGGATCTCGAGCAAGCCGTCGGACAGCAGATCTTCGACGCGCTCAAAGCCGCAGCCGAAGCGATCGTGCGCGAGCTCAACGCGAAGGGTCACGCGCTACGCCTCGATGAACAACAAACCGACGATCCGCTGCTCCCAATCGGCATCTCGTTTCGCGACCAATCGACCGACGCGAACGGCGCTCCGCGTTGCAAACTGAGGCTCGCTTTCGACCTCACCGTCTCCGCCGGCTACGCGCACTTGAGTGATGAGCTCGAAGAAGCACGCGAGCTAACGTTGCTCCGCCGCTTGCAATGAGGACATTTGGTCTTCAGCGCACTTCGGCTCGCCGCAAACGTCGCTCCCCTTGCCGGCCTTCGACGACGCAACGCCAATCGCCGATTGACTAGCGCGCCAAATCTACGAGCACCTCGTTGCGCCGCAACCACGGCAGCGTGGACGGCGGATCGTAGCCCGCGAACGTGACTTCGCCGAGCGCGTGCAACCCAGCGAGGCGCACGCGCGCCAGCAATTCGTCGCGGCTTTTTGCCGGAAGATTACCGCCATAGCGACCGCGGAAACGCAGCGCTGCGACGCGGCGCGCCGGCACGTAGCGCAAACGCACGCGATTGTCCTTCGGCGTGGGCAGCGATGAGAGCAAGCGGTGGCGAGGCATGGTGAAGGTTAGCGTTCGCGTCGCGATTTCAGTCGGACCGACAGTCGCAGTCACCGGTGCAGTCAGCGCGATGCGTTCTTTGTCGCCGTGCTGGACCTGACCGAAGGTGTAAGCCGCGATGCGCCGAAATCCTTCGCTGAGCGCGGCCTTCCACGGCAATCCTTCGACGATCGTCTCTGCGCGCGCGGACGGCGTGTAGCGCCGGACCTCGAAATTGCCGATCCGAAACTCGACCGTGTATTTGCTCTGCTCGATGAAGAAGCGCGACCATTGCCAGCGCGCGAATCCGAGCCCTAGCGCAGCGCCCGCAACACCCACCCCGAGTCGGCGCCGTTCGTCGTCGCTACTGAGTGCGAGCCAAGCCGCGCTTCCCGCACCCAAAATTGGTAGCGCGCTCGCAGCATGGCCGAGCCATTGCCGCAGCGAAGGGCCGCGTTCTTTCGACACGGGCGCCTGCTGCCGGCTGACTCGAGAGCTCGTCGTGCTGAGGTGGGCCATGATTTCGCAGGGATGCAGCTTCGATGCCAGCCACGGCTACTGCGCAGTTTAGCCACTCCGCCGAGTAACGCAGATCCGGCGAAAAAAACGCGGCTTCGCGAGAGCGTTCGAGCCGGCGTTCCTAACCCGCGTGCATGCGCTGCCGAACAAAGCCGCGCGCCGTACTGCTGGTCGAAGTCCTCTGCTGGCCTGCCACGGAGGTCGCAGAAAGTCTCGACACATCGCTCGCCTCCCGCGCATGGCGCGTTGCAGCGCAAGACGCCACGTTGTCGATGCCGCCCTTCACTCGGTGCCTACCAGGTCGACGCGCGACGGGCAGCGCCCACTCGGCGTCAGGTCTCCGCGGCGCGCTTCAAATCGCTCGCGAATTGCTCGAAGGGCGCTGCGAAATCCGGCAGTGATCCGCGGATCATCGGTAACATCAAGCCGCTGTACACTTCGCGCATCGAAAAGCCAGTCGTACCGTCGGCGTTGTCCGTCAGTGTGTACGTGCGCACGCCGCGGAACATGGGCGCGAAGCCGTCGCTCCAAACCATGCGCCGTGGGGCTTCGAACTCGGTGACTTGCGGCGTGAAGGTGCGCTCGGAAATCGGCACGCGCAGCTTCAACTTGTTGCCGAGCGCAATCTCGCCTTCCAGGCTCGTCACCGTGCTGTTCCAGCGGGGGAAT
>DASYCL010000164.1:0-5037 GCA_036500245.1 Polyangiaceae bacterium
GGGTTCACGAAGTGCGTCATGCCGAAGGACTCGGCGATCGCGCGGCGCGCTGGGTTCAGGTCCACACCGATGATTTTGTTCGCGCCGACCATGCGCGCGCCTTGAATCACGTTCAGGCCGATGCCGCCGAGCCCGAATACGACCACGTTCGAGCCCGCTTCGACCTTCGCCGTGTTCACCACCGCGCCGATGCCCGTGGTTACCCCGCAGCCGATGTAGCAAACTTTGTCGAACGGCGCGTCTTCACGGATCTTCGCGAGCGCGATCTCCGGCAGCACACTGAAGTTCGCGAACGTCGAACAACCCATGTAGTGATAAAGCGTGTCTTTGCCGCGATGAAATCGGCTGGAGCCGTCTGGCATGAGGCCTTTGCCTTGGGTCGCGCGGATCGCTTGGCACAAATTAGTCTTCGGATTGAGGCAATATTCGCATTGTCGACATTCCGGTGTGTAGAGCGGAATCACGTGATCGCCCGGCTTCAGGCTGGTGACGCCCGCGCCGACTTCGACCACCACGCCCGCGCCTTCGTGCCCGAGGATGCTCGGAAAAATACCCTCTGAATCCTGACCGGACAGCGTGTAAGCGTCCGTGTGGCAGACGCCGCTGGCTTTGATCTCGACGAGCACTTCAAAAGCTCGCGGGCCTTCGAGTTGCACGGTTTCGATACTGAGTTTCGTTTGAGGCCCATTGGCAACGGCTGCGCGTACGTCCATGGTTTGCTCGCTCCTCTATAGTGTCGCTGGCCGGGCACCCTAGCAGATCGACGTGCGCGCGTTGCCTGGCGCGCGAGATCATGAGAGCCTAATCGGGGTGATCGTGGCGTCTCCAGTGCAGCCGAAAGAACACATCGGCTATCGGCGTTCGGCGGCCGTGCCGGGGCTCGAGATCCTCGATTGCTACAATTCGTCGCGGCAGTGGGCGCTCGTGTCGTACGCGTATGCCGTCTCTTTCGGCACCACGTGGCACGGCTCCGCGCGCTATCGCGGGCGCGGTGGGCGCGTCGAGACTGACATCGCATTTTGCAACTACCCGGATGAAGCGCTGGTCGGCGCGCCGGATCCCGGCTCCGCCGGATCGATGAACGTGCTCTTGATCCACGATGGTTTGCTCCGCGAATGGGTTGCAGAGCACCAGCGCTGCGCGGTTCGTCCGGAGTGGCGCGACATTTTTCAGCGCATGCACCCGGAGCTTTGGACCAAATTTCAACGGCTTTCGGAGTCGTTCGTGCCCGAATCTTCAGCCCTGAAACTGCAGTCGGATGCAACCGAGCTGGCCGAAACGCTGGTGCGCACATTCGTAGCCGGCGAGGCTGACGTCGCGCCGAACGCTGGCCCCGCAATCCGCGGCACGGCGCGCATGCGTGAGTGCTTGAGCGAAAGCAGATTCGACGTCGATTTGGAGACGCTTGCCGGGGTCGCGGGATTGAGCAAATTTCACGCGCTTCGCGCGTTCAAACGCCGTTATGGGCTGACGCCGTACGCATATCAAATGTGCCTTCGCGTTCGGCTCGTCCGCGCGTTGCTGCTCGATGGCATGCCGCCCGCAGAAGTCGCCGCGCAATGCGGCTTCGGCGATCAGAGCCACATGATTCGCCAGTTCAAGCGCGTGATCGGCGTGACGCCCACGCGTTTCGCACGCTCGAAAACCCACGCGGACGACGCGGAGCGCGCGATCCGGCGAGCGGATGCCCGGGTTGCGCGCGGCAATCATCGTCGCCAATAGCCTCGCGCACGCCGAGCTGCACCGAAACTCCGCGCGCTCTCCCCGCATTCTCCACGAGCTTTGCGCACTGCCGCACGTTCACTTCGGCAGATTGCGGAGCGCACGACTCACGGAGGACCCATGAACAGCGCAGCTTGGCTCGGCTATTTCACGAACAACCAACGGCAAGAAATCCAAATTCAGGATCCCTGCGGAGCGTCGCTCGAGCCGCAGTTTCGCGCGGAACTCGCGCATTCGATTGCGCGTTTTCAGCTCGGCGAGGCTTCGGGCGGGCGCATCGCTTCCGAGGTAGAAACGGCAAAGGATCCCGCGCTCGACGCCGCGAGCCGCCGCGCGATTCAACTCTATGTGCTCGAGGAAGGACGCCACGCGCGCGAGCTCGATCGGCTCTTGCGCGCACTCGGTGGCTCGGCATTGTCGCAACATTGGTCGAGCGACTGGTTTCGGCGCGTGCGCCGCTGCCTCGGATTGCGCACTAAGCTCCTCACCATGGCTGCCGCGGAGGTGGTCGGCATCACTTACTACGGCGCGCTCCGCGATCGCGTCTCGTGCCCGGTCCTGAGCCAGACGCTCGCCGTGATTGCGCGCGAAGAAAAGCGGCATCTCGACTTCCAAGCCGAGTGGTTTGCGCGCGCGATTGCACGGACGAAAGCGCCGTTGCGCGTCTTCCAAGCTACGACCATTGCGTTCCGTTTCGGGCTAATCCTGTGCGCTGCCGTCCTGTCCGTGCTGGTCGACCATCGCCGAGTGTTGGCAGGGCTCGGCGTGCGCCCAGTCGCCTACATCCGCGCTTGCGTCGTCGAACTCGTGGCGCGGCGTCGTTTCTTTCGGGGGAACGTCGAGTGTCGCGGTAAATCGTCGTGGACTTCGAACCAATCCGTCTTGGAACCGACGACCCCGGCACACTCCGACCGAGGTTTGGTGGGGCGTTGAGCGCGCAGCGTCAGACTCACGCGCGAAGCCACTCGCCTTGCAACAAGTCGCGCGTTCGCGGGGAATTTCGCCCGTAAATCACATTTTCAAATCCGCTCTTGGCGCAATTGCGTCGAGCCTTCGAGTGCAACGGGTCAGCGTTCGAAGCGGTGCGACCCGTTTACGCTTCGCTGCTGTCGCGCTGCGGCATGCGGCGGTTAGTCTTGGCGGGCGACGACGCGCGCGAGCGCGCGAGCGCGCGAGGTTGCGACGCGAAGTGTCGCTCCTCGCGCAGCGCGAATGAAAGCGTGTGGGTGCTCGCTGGAACCAGTTGACTGGCGGAGGCTCACAGCTAACCTCACGGTTGTTATTTCTTTGTCCCGAGGGAACATGTCGCACACGAGTCGCTTCAAAGCGTTTGGCGTTCTTCTGTCCATTGCATCGTCGTCGCTTCTGGTCGCCGCGTGCGGTAGCAACCCCGAAGTCGCGAATCAGCAATCGATTCCATCGATCCCAACGCCGGATGCTGGGAATGGGCAGGATTCCGGCAGCGGCCCGATGCTGAACCTCGACGGCGGCAACGGCATGGATTCCGGCACGCCGGATGCGGACAGCACGCCCGAGGCTGGCCCAGTCTGTGGCGACCGCATCATCGAGGCTCCCGAGACCTGTGACGACGGGAACGCCGTTCCTGGTGATGGTTGCAGCGGTACCTGTCAACAGGTGGGACCGTACACTTGCCCGACGCCCGGTCAGCCGTGCGTCCCGACCACAGTGCCCGGCGTCTGCGGGGACGGCAATCTCGACGACGGCGAAGCGTGCGATCTGGGCAACGCCAACGACGCCGCCGGCACTCAGGGCTGCACCACGAGTTGCACGATCAGCAAGGGTTGGAGTTGCCCGGCCAGTGGCGGCGCATGCACGTACACGGGGTTCTGCGGTGACGACAAAGTGCAGAGCATCCTTGGCGAGTCATGCGACGACGGCACGAACGATGGCCTGCACGGCTGCAACACGGACTGCACGACAATCACCGGCTACAACTGTCCGCCTCTCGGCGGCGGCTGCTCGGTCGCGGTTTACTGCGGCAATGGCGTGGTCGATCCGGGCGAGCAATGCGACGATCACAATCGTCGTAGCTTCGACGGCTGTAGTGCCACGTGTCTGATCGAAACTGGCTTCAGCTGTCCGACGCCCCCGGCGGCCGGCGCGTGCACGCGCTTGTGCGGCAACAGCAAGATCGATCCGGGCGAGACTTGTGACGACGGTAACTTCATCTCGGCCGACGGTTGCTCGACTTTGTGCAAGCTCGAGCCGAACTACACCTGCGCGACGGTTGGACAACCCTGCGTGTTCACGCCGCCGCCGCCGCCGCCGATCTGCGGCAACGGCGTGATCCAAGGCACCGAGACTTGCGACGACGGCAATGCCAACGGCGGCGACGGTTGTTCGAGCTCTTGCAAGCTAGAAGCGGGCTGGCGTTGCCCGGCGATGAACGCGCCGTGCGTGGCGGCCAAGTGCGGCGACGGCATTCTCGCGGGTGCCGAGGCTTGTGACGATGGAAACACCACGGCGGGGGACGGCTGCAGCGCGACTTGCACGATCGAAGCGGGCGCGACCTGTCCGGCAAATGGCGGCGCGTGTGTGCCGATGAAGTGCGGCGACGGCAAAGTCACCGGCACCGAAACCTGCGATGACGGCGTGAACGACGGCAAACACGGCTGCTCCGCCACTTGCCAAGTCATCGCCGGCTGGCAGTGCGCGCTCGCCGGCACGCAATGCACGCCGATCTGTGGGGACGGTATCGTCGTCGGCACCGAACAGTGCGACGAGAAGGGCGCTGTCCCGTGCTGCACCGCGCAGTGCAAGCTCGTGCCGGGTTTCGTTTGCGACTCGACCAAGCCTACGCACTCGCAACCCGCGACGCCGTACTGCGGCGATGGCGTGCTCGATGGTCCGTCGAACACGACGGTACGCGGCTTGGAGCAGTGCGATGATCACAACACGCTGCCCTATGACGGCTGCTCGCCGACCTGCACGAACGAGCCTTTGTGCGGCACGGTGAACACGAACCTGCCGGCGGCGCAGCAAACGTCAGTGCCGTACCAGTGCTTCGCGCAGTGCGGCGATGGCATCATCCTGCCGCCCGAAGAATGCGACGACGGCAACGCCCAGAGCGGCGACGGTTGCGACTCGAACTGCAAGGTCGAGAAGAACCCGGCCACCAATCAACCTGCGTGGACCTGCGTGCAAGGCACGCCACCGAGCACGCTCTCGATTCCGGTGATTTGGCGCGATTTCACGCCGCGAACTCACGGCCAATTCGAAGTCGACCCGCTATCGGGCCGTCGTATGCCGGGCATCACGCAGAATACGCTCACGCAGGTGAATGCCGCGGCCGGC
>DASYCL010000165.1:0-4581 GCA_036500245.1 Polyangiaceae bacterium
AGAGGCCTGCTCGAATCCCGAATCGAAGTTGCACACGCAACTAAGTCCTGACTGGTTGTCACTTCTCCGTCTCTTCTTCTCCGTTCTTTTTCGCGCCGGAGCGCGCGCGAAGGCTTGCACTCGAATGCCCGGGAAACAATACAACGCCGAGGGGTTCGCGCGGCTCCCCCCTTCGGGGATCACGAAGCGCATGATCACGGTTTTGGAAAGAGGGGCGGCCACGTTAGAACTGACCGCCGCGCTTCGTGACACCCGAAGGGGTGAACAGGCGCCTGCTGTTCCAACAAAAGGGCGAGCGGCCAAACCCACCCGCCGATTCTTTCGCAAAAAAATCCCAACAACTCGCGCGAGTCGCGAAGCGTCACTCAAGAACTCAAGTCCCGACCGCGACCGGCACTTGCACGCTTGGGTGCAGGCCTTTCACGTCGAAGACGCGGAACGGCTTTTCTTTGCCTTTCAAATGAGCGGGCGGGAGCTCTTCGTACACGAACTTGCCTTGCAGTTTGGCGAGTGTCGCTTCACTGACCAAGACTTGGCCGGAGTTTGCTACGCCGCATAGGCGCGCGCTCGTGTTCGCAGTGTCCCCGATCACGGTGTAAGAGAGTGCTTTCGAACTACCGATGTAGCCCGCGACGAGCGGCCCGGTGTGAATGCCGATGCCAATCGCGAGCGGCTGCTGGTTAGCAGCGATGCGCGCGCGGTTGAACTTGCCGAGCGTTTCCATTTGCTCGAGCGCGCAGCTCACGCTGCGAAGCGCGTCATCGGGGTGGCCGACGGGCGCGCCCCACAGCGCCATAATGCCGTCGCCCATGAATTTATCGAGCGTGCCTTCGTACTTGAACAAGATTTCGACCATTTGCTCGAAGTACTCGTTCAAGAGATCGACGAGATCTTCCGGGCGCGAACCTTCACTCAGCGGGGTGAAGCCGCGGATGTCCGAGTTGAACACCGTGCACTCGCCCACGAGCTGGCCGCCCTTTTTGACTTCGAGCTCGCCGGAAAGCACGCGCTGCGCGATGTTCGGCGAGAGCAAGCGGCTGAAGCGCTCGCGATTCACGATCTCGTTTTCGACCTTTTTGCCGAGGATGTTGATCTCGATGAACATCGCGGCTTGGGCCGCGATGGCGGTGACGATTTCCATGTCTTTCGGCTGAAATTGCGCGAGCGTCTCGCTGTCGAGCCAAAGTACGCCGAGGATCTCGTTGTTGTGCAAGAGCGGCGCGACGATGGCCGAGCTGATCCGATTCAAGATCATGCTCTTGCCCTTGGAGGCCGCGAAATCCATGGCCGCGTCGTGCGTGAGCACGGTCGCGCGTTCCTTGATCACGTGGTTCATGATCGTGGAGGAAACCGGGATCGGCGAGTCGGTGCCGTCGCGGCGCTGGCTCGCGCCGGGCACGAGCTCGCCTTGCGGGTTCATCAAGAAGATCACGCCGCGATCGGCGCGCACGAACTTGAAGATCGTGAGCAAAATCTTGTTGAGCAATGACGGCAAATCGCGTTCGAGCGCGATCTCGCGCGAGAGCTCGTGCGAGAGCCGCAAGCGCTCGTAGTCTTGCGCCAGCTGATCGGTGTTCCCGGCGAGCTTGTCGTAGGGCAGAAAGCCCTTGTTCACGGCCGCGATTTGCGTGCCGATTTGCCGAGCCTTGTCGTTCACGTCGACGCGCGTGGCGGGCGCCGGCATTTGCGCGGTGCCCATCGGCGCAGGCGCAAAACCAGGCGCGGGCGCGAAGCCTGGCGTCGGGCTAAAACCGGGCGTCGGCACGAAGCCACCCGGTGTACCGGCGAACTGCGGCGTCTGCGCGGTGCCGTGCGGCCCTTGCGCATAGCCGCCAACGGTCGAAGGCGGCGCGCCGATCTGCGATGCGGGCGGCGCGGGCTGCCAGCCGGATTGCGGCGGCGCGGGTGGCGCCGCGCCGTAACTCGGCGGTGGCATCGGGCGTCCCGAGCCGTCATCGTAGCGGGCACGCGTCGCGCCGAGCGCGATGTCATCGCCGTGCTTCAGATCTTGCTCACCGATGACGCGCTCGCCATTGATGTACGTCCCATTCAAGCTGCCGAGGTCGCGCAGCGTGAAGCCATTCGTGCGTCGTTCGAGGATGCAATGCTCCTTCGACACGATCTTGTCGAGAAGCTGAATGGTGTTCGAGGGATGGCGACCAAGCGTATTGTGATCGCGCAACTCAACGACCTGCTGGCCTTCGGGTGTCGCGAGCAGAATGCGGGCCATAGGGGCAAAAAGGCTACCGTTCTCGGCACGCGCCGACAAGGGCAGCAGGCATGCTCCTTTCTAAATCACTACGTCACGCACGCGGCTGAACAGCAGGCGATGTAGGTGCACGTGGTGCGTCGCGTTTACGCAGCGCGCTCTGCCCGGGCCTCCGGCCGAGCGCTCGGCGTTCCGACGCTGCAGCGAGCGGTGTAGGCTCGAGCCCAGTGGCACGTCATCTCCTCGCAATCGATCAAGGCACGACGGGCACGACCGCGCTCGTCATGGCGCTCGACGGCGCCACGCTCGGCCGTAAAAATTGCGAATTCCCCCAACACTTTCCCCAGCCTGGTTGGGTCGAGCACGAGCCCGACCAAATCTGGCAGAGCGTGCTCGGGGCGATCTCCGGCGCGCTCGAAGCCGCCCAAGCGAAGGGTTCCGAGATAGCCGCTATCGGCATCACCAACCAGCGCGAAACGACCCTGCTTTGGGAGCGCAAGAGCGGTCAGTCCGTCGGGCGCGCGATCGTCTGGCAAGATCGGCGTACGGCGCCGCGCTGCGCCGAGCTCAAAGCCGAGGGCCGCGAAGCCCGCGTGCGCGAGCTCACCGGGCTCGTGCTCGATCCCTATTTTTCCGGCACGAAGCTGAGCTGGATGCTCGATCACACTGCGGGCGCTCGCGCGGCCGCCGACGCGGGCAAGCTCGCGTTCGGCACGGTCGATTCTTATTTGGTTTGGCGCCTCGCAGGGGGACCCGATGCGAATGCGCCGCACGTCACCGACGTCACCAATGCCTCGCGCACGCTGCTGATGGAACTCGGCACTCGCAGGTGGAGCGACGAAATGTGCGCGCTCTTGCGCGTGCCGAAGCGTGTGCTGCCCGAGATCGTGCCGAGCGCGGCGCGCGTCGCCGTCACACGCGGCATGCCCCATTTACCTGACGGCATTCCGATCACGGGCATCGCTGGCGATCAGCACGCGGCTTTGTTTGGCCAAGCGTGTTTTGCGCCGGGCGACGCCAAATGCACCTACGGAACCGGCGCGTTTCTGCTGACCAACACCGGCCGCAATCCGCTGCCGAGCCGCTTCGGCTTGCTCTCCACCTTGGCTTGGCAAATCGGGGATGACGTCGTTTACGCGCTCGAGGGCAGCTGCTTCATCGCGGGCGCGGCGGTGCAGTGGCTACGCGACGGGCTCGGCATAATCGCTTCCGCGTCGGAGATCGAACAGCTTGCGCGTTCGGTTTCGTCGAGTGAAGGCGTTGCATTCGTGCCTGCGCTCTCTGGTTTGGGGGCGCCGTATTGGGATCCGGACGCGCGCGGCTTGATCACCGGGATCACGCGCGGCACGACGCGGGCTCACCTCGCGCGCGCCACACTCGAAGCCATCGCGTTTCAGGTCAATGACGTGATCGCCGCGATGAGCGACGATCTCGGTCGCCCGATCGCGAAGATGCGCGTCGACGGCGGCGCGGCCGCCAATGATTTGTTGCTTCAAACTCAGAGCGATCTCGGCCAGGTGACGGTCGAGCGCCCGACCGAGTTGGAGTCCACCGCGCGCGGGGCGGCGATGTTGTCCGGCTTGGGGGCCGGGCTATTTTCCAGCCCCGAAGACGCGGCGCGAATGATTCGCCTGGATCGCGCGTTCACCCCGCAGATCGACGCTGAGGCGAGAAACGCCGAACTCGGTCGCTGGTCGGATGCTGTGCGCAGAGCGCGCTCGCATTGAGCTCGCGGCAGCGCGCGGTGCATTTCCCCTTTCCGGTCGCCGCCGCCGGCCCCAAGATGATCAATTGAGGACTCGATGAGCGTTGGGAGATTCAATCATGGCTGACTCGAACTCGGGTGGTGGGGGCCAGCAGCTTCGCGAGATCCCGGTCGACTGGGAAGCGCTCGAGGACGCCTTCGAGAACAACGCTCCGGAAGTACACAGCTATCTGCACCTCGGTACGGGCGAAGTCTTGCGTGTGGTGGACGGCATTGCGGATCCCGAGATGCACTCGCGCATCGCGTCGGATACCACGTACATGCGGATCGAGCCGGTCAGCTCGCGCGAACAATACCGCTGGATGGAGCGCTTCATCCCGATGGTCGACGAGGGTGAGCTGCGCGATCAGCTCAGCGCCGCTATCGACGGCAAGGGCGCATTTCGCCGGTTCAAAGATGTGTTGATGACCTACGGCACCGAGCGCGAGCGCTGGTTTGCCTTTCGCAGCGAGCGTTTGCGCGTGTTCATGGAAGCCTGGTTGAGCGCGCATGGGCTGGCTCCCGTCGCGCGCCCGGTCTGGGCCGCGGATGCCGCGCCCGAGCCGGTCATCGCGCAAGATGCCCTGAGCGCGCGGCGGAAGAGCAGCGCCGAGGCCCTACGCAAGCA
>DASYCL010000166.1:0-5529 GCA_036500245.1 Polyangiaceae bacterium
GACCACGTTGCGCGGCGCGATCGCGATCCCCAGAGGGCGCGCTTCGGGCGCGCTCTGCGGCAGAGGCAGATCCGGCAAGCGCCGCGCAGCCGCGGGCGCGATGCGAACCGAGCGTGCGAGCGTCACCTTGCGCAAGAGCTCATCGCGAATCGCGGCCAGATCCGGATCGGCGTAGCGATCCGGTTTGGCCACGAAATCCAGCGCGCCGAGCTCGAGCGCCTTGAAGACGTTCTCCTTCTGGCTGTAGCTCGAGACGACGACGACCGGCGTCGGCATCTTGGTCATCAAGATGCGCAAGAAGGTGAAACCGTCCATCCGCGGCATTTCCAGATCGAGCGTGATCACGTCGGGCCGGAGCATGTTCACGAGCCGGAGCGCCTCTTCGCCGTCCGCGGCTTTGCCCACGACTTCGACTTCAGTGCTCGTATTCAGGATTTCGGTGATGCTGCGGCGATTGAACACCGAGTCATCGACGATGAGCACGCGTAGCGGACCAGTGGCTTGAATCATTTGCGAGCTCCGCTGTCCCAGCGCTCGGTGGTCAAGGGTTTTCTGTACACGAGATCTTCACGCAAGTGTACCAGCTCGAACGCGGTCGAGAGGTTCAGCAGCGATTCCGAATGGCCGAGCAGGAGATACCCACCTGGCAGAAGCCGCTCGAGCAAAATATCGATCACCCTGCGCCGCGAGCGCAGGTCGAAATAAATCAACACGTTCCGACAAAACACGACGTCAACGCGGCCGACCATACTCGCGCGGCCGGAATCGAGCAGGTTGAGCTGACCAAAATGACACAACTGTTTCACCCGATCGATCACGGCATAACCGTTCGATTCCTCGCGAAAATAGCGACTTTTCATCGCATCGGGTGTTACGCGGAAAGACGAGCTTTGGTAGATGCCGCGGCGCGCCGTGGCCACGCTCGTCTTACAGATGTCGCTGCCAATGACGCGCACCTCCCAGTCGTTGAACAGGCCCGAGTCGCGCGTCAGCATCGCGAGCGTGTAAACCTCTTCGCCGGTGGAGCAGCCGGCGCTCCAAATGCACAGCCGCTTCGAGTCGGCATTTTGCAACGCCAGGCGCGGCAAGAGCTCGGTGGCGAACGCGCGCAGCTGATATTCCTGGCGGAAGAAATACGTTTCTTTGGTGGTGAGCCGTTCGATCGCTTCTTCGAGCTCGACCGGACCGCGTGAGTTGAAGCGAATGTACTTGTAGTAGTCGCCGAAGCTCCTTAGCCCGAGCGCCTCCACGCGTTCGCCCAAGCGGCGATCGAACAGGAACATCGCGTCCCCATCGAAACTCAGGCCGGCGTGCTCGTAGATCACGTCGCGAAGCAGCAAAAACTCTTCGGACATGAGCCGAGGCCGCGGTTGGCCGGAGCTGCGAAAGCTCATCGCGGGCGCAAACTCCCGGCTCGCGGCGGCAGCGGAGTGTGCCGCGTCCCCGTCCCCGCATCGAGCGCGCGGCTAATCGCCTCCAATACGCGCGGGTTATCTTCGTTCGCGAGCCGCGCGCGGAGCAGCGCGATCGCCGACTCGCCGCCGGCGCGACCGAGCATGTCTGCCGACAAGCGCCGCACGTCCCAGGCCGGGTGATCGAGGCACGCGCCGACGTGCGCCAGCACGCGCGGATCGATCGTATCTCCGAGCGCGAGCATCGAGGCTTTGACGACCTCGGCTTCGTCGTGCGAAAGCCCTTCGATCAAGGCGTCGACGCGGCGCGCGTCGGGCACGCGCGCGAGCGCTTCGATCGCCGCGACCGCAACCATCGGCGGCGCGTTGCGCACGAGCGGGCGCAGCACGGCCAGGACGCGCGGCTCCCCTGCTTCGCCGAGCGCCGCGAGCGCAGCCGCGACGAGCTCCTGATCGTCGGACTTTTCGACCAATTCCAGTAATTTTCCGAGGCCCGACAATACGCCATCCGTGGCGCGCAAGCGGCTCAGCGCAATCACGGCGGCGTGACGCACTTCGGGCTCTTCATCGGTCAACGCGAAAGCGGCCGCATCCGTGCCGAGCTCGCTGGCCGCGTTGGCGAGTCCCGCGAGCGCCGCGCGACGCACGGATTTCGCCGGATCGGAGAGCAGAGACGACAAATACGCGACGTCGTCCGCGATGCTGTCGCGAAGCGGCGGCGGGAGCGCGGTGTAGATCACGGCCGCGGCATGCGCTTCTTGTCCGTCGGTGCGAGCTTGACGCGCGAGCTTGCGCGCGGGCTCGGGGAAGCGCTGGGACAGCGCGGCCAGCGCAGTCTCGGCGGCGTTCGCGGCTTCTTCGCTCGAAAGCCAGCCGCTCACCGTCGTGAAGCACGATTCATCACCCAAAAGGGTGAGTGCACCGAGCCCGGCGCGCACCACCACCGGCTCGCCCGAGTCCATCCATTTTCGGATTTCCAGGGCCGCGAACGGCGCCGATCTGGCATCGGCGAGGCCTGTCACGATCTCGATGCAAGCGGCGCGAGTCTCCGGCTCAGCCGCCCGCGCGCGCTCGAGCAACGCCGGAACCGCGCGCGCGCCGAGCAAGCTGAGCGATTCATCTGCCTCGGCCAAAAGCCGCGCGTCCGACAGCGCTTCGGCCGCGATCGGCGCGATCTGTTCGAGCCCGAGTGCGCCCGCGACGATCAGCGCCGCCTTGCGCGAAGCTAGCTCTTCGTTGCTCGGCAAGGACATCGCGAGCAGCCGCGTCACCACCGCGCGCGACGGATCTTCGCTGCGGAGCAGCAAATGATTTTGGGCGAACGCGCGACAATATTCGACCAGCGCGGCGAGCACCGTCGAAACACCGCCGCCGCGCGCGTGCTCGAACGCGGCCAAAAGTGCAGCGAGCGCTTCGGGGTGTGCGGAGCGACCCGCAGCGGCCAGCGCCGAGCGCTCGAGCACGGGATTTTGCAGCATTCGCTCGACCGTCGGCCAGGGCAAGAGCGAGCCGAGTTTGTTGATGCCGTCGAGCGCGCACAGCCGCACGAAGGCTTCCTCGTGCGCATTCTGCAAGAACCCGGACAAAATTTCGAACGCTTCCGCGGCGGCCGCCGCGCCGACCGTGGCGATCGCATCGAGCGCAGCGGCACGTACGTTCGGATCACCATCCGCGAGCAGCCGCTTCAGCACCTCGAGCGCAGCCGGCAGCAGAGTGCGAGCCAGCGCCTCCGCTGCCAATTTGCGACCGTCCGCATCGAGCCTATCGAGCTTCGCATCGAGCGCGTCGACCGCGGGTTGGCCGTAGGCGCCGAGCGCTTCGACCGCGGCGTTGCGCAAACCGACGTTGTCGCTCGGCAGCAACGCCTCGACCAGCCCGGAGAGCAATTCCTGCGACGGCGCGAGTTGAACCGCGACTTCGACGGCTTGTTTGCGCACGCGCCAGTCTTCGTCCCCGAGCGCCCGCACCACGTAAAGAGGAGCGTCCAGCTCGTTCGCGAATTCGGGCAGCGATTCGATCGCGTGGCGGCGCTGCTCCGAATCACTCGACGCGAGCGCTTGGGTGAGCTCCTCACTAGGCTTCATCGCTCGGCCCTCAACGACCCGCGCAAGCTCTGTTCCGGAAGGTGGCGCGTCAGGACGTCGAATTGATGCACTTCGAGCACGAACGTGAGCACGCCGTCGTGCGTCGTGACTCCGGCAATGCCGCGCAAATCGTCACCTTCACCGAGCGTCGGCGCGGGCTTGATTTCGCTGCCGCTCTTGCCGAACACCTCGGTCACGCGATCGACCGCGAGGCCGACGCCGCGACCCTCGACCTCGATCAAAATCCATTTGCTCTTCCGCGGATCGCTGAAGCGCGCGAGGCCGAAACGAACACGCAAATCGATGATCGGCACGATCTCACCGCGGTGATCGGCGACGCCGGCAATCGCCGCCGGCGCGTGCGGCAAATCCGCGAGCGGCACCGGGTTCACGATTTCGCGCACCGAAGCGATCGGCACGGCATAAGCAATGTCTCCGACCACGAAGCCGACTAAGCTCTTTTGCGGATCGGGTCGCTCTTGCTTGCTGAGTGCCATCGCCAAATTGCCTCAAAAATCTTCGGGAAAATTCAGCCAGAGACGATCGACGGGAGGTCGAGCAAAATCAAAAAGTCGCCCGCCGGACGCCCGATGCCGAGCACGAACTCCGAGATATCCCCGCCTAGCGCCGACGCCGTCGCTTCGATTTCGGTCGCCTGCAGGCGCACCACGTGTCGCACTTCGTCGACCAAGAGACCGATCACTTCGCCGGATTCGGCGGCGCCGAGCAAGATGCGCGCACGGCGCGTCAATGGGCGCTCATCGAGCCGCAGTTTGCGTCGCAAATCCAAGACCGAGACCAAGAGCCCGCGCACGCTGCACACGCCGATCACTTCGCGCGGCGCGCGCGGCACGACGGTGATCGGCGGCGGGCTCAAGATCTCTTTGATCCGTGTGAGCTCGACACCGTAGAGCTCGCCAGCGAGCGCGAACATCAAAAACTCGCGCACCGGTCCGCGATCGGAGACGCGACGCGCGAGCCGCGAGCCGGTAGATTGCGTCAGGTTAGCCACTTCGCCGCTCCAGCATGCGCGGCGCTTCGACACCCGCGAGCACCTCTTCGATCAACCCGGCTGTATCCAACACCAAGCCGACGCGCTGATCGCCGAGCTCGGTCGCGCCCGCAAAGCCGCGCACGCTCGCCAGCGACTTACCGAGCGGTTTGATCACGATGTCTTCCTGCCCGTACAAGAAATCCACGACCAGCCCGAGCCGGCGCTGTCCGAGCGCCGCGACGACGACGAAGCGACGGCGCGGGTTCATCTCCGGGTTCACTTCGAGCGCGAGCAAGCGATCCAAGCGGCAAAGCGGCAAAGTCTGGCCGCGCAGCGTGATCACTTCGCGCCCGTCGACCAGGCGCACCGCGGCTTCCTCGAACGCAATGGCCTCCGACACGGACGACAGCGGGATCGCGAGGGTGTGCTTGCCGGCTTGGATCAAGAGCGCGCTCACGATCGCGAGCGTGATCGGCAAGGTGATCGTCATCTTCGTGCCGATGCCGGTCTCGCTGTGCACGTCGATCACGCCGCCGAGCTTCGAGATGTTCGTCTTGACGATATCCATCCCGACGCCGCGCCCGCTGACGTCGTCAGCGGATTCGCGAGTGGACAGGCCCGGCAAGAAAATCAACGCGAGCGTTTCGTCCCGGCTCATTTCCTGAGCTTCCGAGCGCGACAGCTTACCCTGCAGGATCGCTTTTTCGGTCAGGCCCGCGAGATCGATACCGCGACCGTCATCCTCGACCTCGATCATCACGTGGTTGCCTTTTTGAAAGGCGTTCAAGGCAATCGTGCCGGCGAGCGGCTTGCCGACTTCGACGCGACGTTGTCCGAGCTCGATACCGTGGTCGATCGCGTTCCTTATCATGTGCATCAGCGGATCGCTGAGCTCTTCCACGATCAGTTTGTCGATTTCGGTCTCGGCGCCGGTGATGACCAGGCGGATCTCTTTGCCGACTTCGCGGCTGATCTGCCGCACTACGCGCGCCAAGCGATCGAAGACTTGGCCGAGCGGCACCATGCGCACTTCGAGGAT